>JAPLUA010000129.1 GCA_026397855.1 Verrucomicrobiota bacterium
ATCCCGCGCAAGATGTTCGCCTCGGCCCGCAAGATTGAGGAGGGAGGATCCCTGACGATCCTGGCCACCGCGCTCGTGGATACCGGGTCGCGCATGGATGAGCTCATCTTCCAGGAGTTCAAGGGCACCGGCAACATGGAGCTTATTCTCGACCGCAAGCTCTCGGATCGCCGGATCTTCCCGGCCATTGACATCCCCAAGAGCGGCACCCGCAAAGAGGAGAAGCTCTTTCCCAAGAACCAGATTGACGCGGTGCGCAAGCTGCGCCGCACGATGGTGGACTTGAACCCCGTCGAGGCGATGGAAACCCTGATCGCCGCCCTCAAGAAGCACAAGACCAACGACGAGTTGCTCTCCAAGCTGTTGTAATCCACCAGGGCGTTTTAACGCGGCAACGCCTTAACGCTTCAAACCCGGTGTCCTCCGGCTCCCGTACCGGCCGCGCTGCGCCGCAAGCCCGTCCGCCCCTCGAGCGGATGCTGCGGATTCACCAGGCGCTCAACTCCGGCAATTATCCTAACGCGGCCACCCTCGCGCGAGACCTGGAGGTCAGCACCAAGTCCATTCACCGCGACCTGGAGTTCATGCGCGACCGCCTGGCGCTGCCCATCGAGTACGATGCCGCACGCTTTGGCTATTGGTACACCGAGGAAGTTGAGAACTTTCCCACGTTCCAGTTTACGGAAGGGGAACTCTTCGCGCTGGTGGTCGCCGAGAAAGCCCTCCAGCAATATCGCGGCACCAGCTTCGAGCAGCCGCTTCTGAGCGCCCTCAGGAAAATGCAGGAGGCGCTCCCGGATACCATCTCCCTCAGCCTGAACGATATTGACCAGACCATTTCCTTCCGCACCCGCGCGGAGCCCATTGTGGACCTGGCAACGTTCGACGCGCTGGCCAAGGCCACCGCCAACCGGCAGCAGCTCCGCTTGAGCTATCGCAAGCCGGGCCAGCGCGAGCCCGAGCCGCGCGTCGTGGATCCCTATCACCTGGCGAATATCAACGGCGAATGGTTCCTCTTTGCCTTCGACCATCTGCGCAACGACATCCGCACCTTCGTGCCCGCGCGCATCAAGGCGATTGTACGCACCGGCCAGACCTTTGCCCGCCGGCAGGAGTTTTCGCTCGAGAAGCGCCTGCGCGGCAGTTTTGGCGTCCAGTCCGGACACGGCGAGTTCGAGGTGGTAATCCGCTTCAACGCCCGCGCCGCCGATTATATCCGCGAGAAGAAATGGCACAGCTCGCAGCAATTGCGCGAACGCAAGGACGGCGGGGTGGAACTGCGCATGAGTCTCTCAAGCCTGGTGGAAGTCGAGCGATGGGTCCTGAGCTGGGGCGGTGACGCCATCGTGGTGCGGCCGGCGGCGCTGGCCGAGTCAGTCCGGCAGACCGCGCGTCGGATCCTTCAGGCAGCCCCGGGCTGAGGGTTCGGGGGGCCTGAAATCCATCGGACCACTTGCTCGGCCGCGGCCTGGGGGGCGGTGCTCAGCACATTGTGGTCGGCAGTCCATATCACCTTGTATTCACGCAGGCCCGGACAGTTGCGCCGCAACCAACGACGAACCTGGTACCAGGGCACGATGGGGTCAATGGCGCCGGTGAACGCATACACCGGCAGCTTCACCCGCCGTGCCAGGGGCGAGGGGTCGTTTTGCGCGATCAGGCGCAGCCGGTGTGTGGCAGCCTGGCGGTGTGGTTCGGTCCAGCGCGCGATGAATTCGCTAATGCCGGCGAGAGTCTCGGGCGAATGGCGAAAGCGGAACCGGGCCAGCCGCGCGTAGCCGGAAAGTCCCCGCCTCAGCCAGGGCAGGGGAATCGTTCCGAACAGTCGCTCCGCCAGAGGCACAACCCAGCGCACCGGGTGCCGCACGAAACCGCCGACGAGGACGACCCCTTCAACCTGAAACCGGCCTCTTGCCAGGATCGGCCAGACGACTTGCGAGCTGAACGATTCGCCCAGCAGCCAGCCGCGGTGAATCGCCTGCTCGGCCAGTGCCGTCTCAACCCCGGCGGCGTAATCTTCCAAGGACCAGGTCAGCGTGCGCGGATAGGTGACCTCGACGAAGCGCACGCGCCCGCGAAGCGCGCTCCGAAAGCTCCCGACCAGCGTCCAATCCCCATGCAGTCCGGGAAGGTAAATCAGCGTGGGCAGCGACTTGTCGCCGTGGATGCGCAACTCCAGTTTCTCGACCACCGGTTCGATCTGCTCGCCTGCAGCCAGGTTGCTCGTGGGGCGAGATGGCACAGGTCACTTCCGTGCCTCTCGAAGATCAGCGTCGGCGGCTGCGCGGATGGAGACGTGCCAAGTCACGGAGCGTGCGAAGCCTCAATACGGTACAATACCTCCCGCCACGGCTTGCCGCGCTGGCCGTCGCGTTCAAATTCGGCCAAGGCCTGATCCAGCAGTTTCTTCTCCTCGGCAGTGGGGCCGTGCCCTTGCAGGAGATCGCTCTCCTGAAGTTCGCAGAGCCGATCGAAGACTTGCGCTCGTTCGTCAGCCTTGAGCTTGGGCCATTCGGCAAGGATTTCAGCTTTGCTCATGGCCGTAATCTAATGCTGGCCGGAGGGGCCTGCAAGCATCCGTTGCTCGATGATCCGGCTCAAACCATTCTCTCAATCTCCCGATGGTTGATTTTGCCGCCGCCTAGCCGAGGCAGTTCATGGACCACTTTGATCTCACGCGGCATCGCCAGGTTGTTCAGTCCGCGGGCCCGGATTGCCTCCCGCACTTCGTCCAGCGCCAGCTTTGGCTCGTTGGTGACCGCCACCAGCCTCTCGCCTTTGGCCCCATCCAGCTTGGCGACGACCGCTACCGCGAACTTCAGGCCGTATTGCGGGAACGCGCCAGCCAAGGCATCCTCCACCGCCGTGAGGCTCACCATCTCGCCGCTGATCTTCGCAAAGCGCTTCAGCCGTCCCAGGATGAAGACAAAACCGTCCGCATCCACCTGCACAATGTCCCCGGTGTCGTACCATCCGCCCAAGACCTGAAAGTGCGCGTTGGCTTCCGCATTCAGATAGCCCCGCATGATATTAGGCCCGCGCACCAGCAAGCGGCCGATGGTGATCCGGGCGCCCTCCACCGTCGAGGGTGTCGGCGCCTCCTCCCGACTCTCACCTGCGAGCCGGGCAATTCGGATTTCGGCCTTCGGATTTCCTTCGGATTTCGGTCCTCGGATTTCGGATTTCACATCACTCACCCCTTCGACATCTTCGAGCCGATACTCAATCCCGGGCAGAAACTGTCCCACCGAGCCCGGGCGCGGCCGCATCGGCAGGTTGACCGTCAGGCAGGGACCGCATTCCGTGGCGCCATAGCCCTCGAGAATGCGCGCGCCGAAATTGCGCATCCAGAGGGCGGCCGTGGCCTCCTGCAGCCTCTCCGCTCCCGCGAACACGTAGCGCAGGGTGCGAAAGTCGTACGGGTGCGCCTTGCGGGCGTAGGCGGTGAGGAAGGTGTTGGTGCCGAAGAACACGGTGCAGTCCAGGTTGTAAAACGCCGACGGCACGACGCGGTAATGGAGCGGCGACGGGTAAAGGACCACAAACACGCCATGCACCAGCGGCAGCAGGAGCCCGATCGTCAGCCCGAAGCTGTGGAAGATCGGCAGGGCATTGAAGAAGCGGTCCGTCGCCAGCACGTCAATCACCGAGAGCATCTGGCGGATGTTGGCGAGCAGATTGGCGTGCGTCAGTTCCACCCCTTTGGGCGTCCCTTCCGAGCCGCTGGTGAAGAGCACCACCGCCGTCTGCTCGGGACGGGACCGGGCAGCGGAGAAGGGGGACCGGACGCGTGTTCGCAGGGCGGCGGCCAGTTTCTGCGCCGAAGAGATCCTGCCGCGAACTTCTTCGAGGAAGAGGACGCGGATGCCGGTGGCCTCCAGGGGGCTAAGGTCGAGCCGGGCGCGTTCGAGGAAACTCTTGGAGGTGATGATGTGTTTCAGGCCGGCCAGCCTGGCGCAGGCCAGGAGGATCGCCGGGCCGCTCGAGAAGTTCAGGATGGCAGGAACCTTGCCCGCCGCCCACAAGCTCAGCGTCACCACTGGCAGCGCATTGACGTTTGGCAGCAGCACGCCCACGCGCTCCTCCGTTGCGCCCAACAGGCCGCGCCATTGGCCGGCGAGCAGGTCGGCTCCGGTCAGCAGCCGCTGGTAGCTGAGTGTCTGCAATGTCACGTCCTGCAGGATGGGCTGCTGCGGCCGGCGACGGGCGGTTTCAAGGATGGCTTCCGGCACGGTGGCCGGGCCGAACTCCATCTCCGCCTCGAACCGCTGCCGCACCATCTGGTCGCGCAGCCAGTGGGTCAGCCGCCTGCGCGCTGCCGTGGTGCTGATGGGGTCGAGCGCGGGCGGTGCCAGGATGTCGCTGAAGTGGACCGACAGCCGCGGAAACCACTGTTTCCGGCCGGGGTTGGGGGAGAACGGCAGACGATGGGCGCCCCGGATGTAGGCGGTGATCACCTTGGCGTGCGTCTTGAAAATGAGGAAGCCGGTGCCGTCGAACAGCTTCATCAGCGACCCGGTGCTGGATAGCCGGCCTTCGGGAAACAGCACCAGGCGGCCGCCCTGCTGGAGATACTCCGCCATCCGCTTCACCGCGTATGGGGAATTCATATCCACGGGGAAAGTGCGGCCATTGATCATCATGCGCCGGTGAACCCAGCTTGTCCGGGCGGTCGTGCTTGAGGTGACGAACCGCCAATCCCGGTCCAGGCAGACCCCGATCAGCAGCCAATCCCACCACGAGGTGTGGTTCGGCAGCAGCAACACCGGCCCGGGCGTGTTCAGGGCCGGCTGGTTATAGGCGCGGAACCCGTAAAGCAGGCGGACCAGCCAGCGGAGGCAATGCTCAGCGACACGAAGCATGGGTTACGATGGTTGCGGGGCTGGCGTGCGCCGCCTCAGCCACTTCGCGGCGATCTGCGTTACCAGCAGCAGAAGGATCCCGGCTCCGGTCACGCCCGCGGCAAAAGGCCCCAGCCAACGGTCCAGCGGCAATCTCCCCGCATTGGCAAGCCCCACCGTGCCCGCAAGCATCGCGCCGTCGCCAGGGCAGGGGGCCGTCGCCACCACGTGCCCGGCTCCGTCGGCATACTGCGAGATGCCCGAACTGGCCAGGCGAAAGATGGGAATGCCATATTCGGCGGCGCGCACCGGCGTGACTCGCGCATGCAAAACGTGCTGCCCGACGCCCCAATCCATTACGTCCATCGTCGGGATGATCAGCGCCTGGGCGCCGAGTTCGACCAGCCGATCCGTCACCCGGGTGTAGCTCAACTCATAACAGATACAGATGCCGATCTTCCCCCACGGCGATTCCCACAGCCGCTGCACTGGGGCCGGCAGGCCATCTTTGAAAAACTGGATCGGCACCGCCTTGACCTGGCGGAATACAATGCTGCCATCGGGCCCGACCACGTAAGTCGTGTTATAGAAGTTGCCGCCCGGCACAGGATCTTTGCCGCCGGCGACGAGGTAGCGCCGGTTCTGGCGGCACCAATTCATCACGCGTTCGGGCACCGGCCCGTCGAAGGTGTATTCGCTGAGCACCGCCACCTCCGTCTCCGGATGCTTGCGCAGAAGCTCGTTCAGCCGGGACAGCACCTCGCTCTCCGTGGGAAACTCCATTTGAACCCCTGCAATATGAACCGTTGCGGCGGGGTGCGGCGGCGCCGGTCTTCCGGAGGCCAGTCCGCCGAGTGATACCAGGGCGGCGCCTATAGCCAGCGTCGCCAGCGACCGGACCACCGACCTTTGCCACCAGAAGGCCGCCGCTGCCGCCGCCACGCCGGCCAGCAGGAACCCCACACCATACATTCCCGTCCAGTGCAGCGGCGTCGCCCAAGGTGCGTGGGCAAAAGCGTAACCCGGGCTTAGCCAGGAGAAGCGCAGGTAGTAGAGTTCGCTGCGGAAATACTCCAGGCCGGCCCAGAGGAACGGGATGAGTAGCCATCCCCATTTCGGCCCCAGCCGGCACAGGCTCAGGCGCGCCAGTGCCACGAACAGTCCGATCCAGAAAGCATAGACCAGCCACAGCCCCACGGCCCCGCCGGAAAATATGCTCCAGAAGAACCCCAGCCGCCCCCCTGCGATCATCATTCCCACCGCAAGCCCGGGATAAAAGGCCTTGCGCCAGGTTGGCGCGCGCGCCAGTTGCAGCAGGGCGAACAGGTAAACGACGATCAGGAAGCTTGTGCTGGCCGAGGTGTAGGCGGCGTGAAACGCTCCCGCCGCCACGGCGATCCAGAAGCAAATTCGCGCCAGGACGAGGCACCGTCCCGGCTTGTCCGCCGGCGGGGTGATCGCGGTGGCTCCAGTGTCAATGGGCGAGGTCATAAGCGGTTTGTTTGTGATCAACGACTACGCATTCACAGTCAGCCTTGAGAGCTTGCGACGCGCTGTGCGTTCCGCGCAACCTGTCGCAAATCGTCCAGCAGCGCGGCGGCGCGTTTGGCCGGGAGATGGGCCCAAAGTTCGTCGGCCCCGCGATAATAGCGGGGCAGGATTTCGCGGAGGAGGGCAGAGCCGGAGGCGGTCAGCACCACGCGGTAGGCGCGGCGATCGGCGGCGACATCCTTGCGCTTGAGCAGCCCGCGCTGTTCCAGCCGGTCCACCAGGCCCGTGAGATTGGATCGGTGCATGATGAGCTGGCGGCTGAGATCGGTCTGGGAGAGCCCGTCAGGATTAAGGCGCAGCAGGTTCAGCACGTTGAACTGGCTCGGGCTCAGGTCCCATCGCCCGAAGAACACCCGGCTGCCCTCCCAGACCGTTTCGGCGGTGCGCAGCAGCTCGATCAGCGCCTGGTAGCGGGGGTTGGACTCGTCGTATTGGGTGCTCATGACAATTGTTTAGCATGAGATTGTTGATATGTCAACAATACTCACTGGGCCCACACGCCGTAACCGAGACGGCGATGCCAACGTTTGGTGGAACGGATGCGGGCCGTGTGGTGAAGACCTCCGGTCTGCCTTCGGAGTTTGGACATTCTGCGGACTGGAAAGCACCCAATCCCAACGGGATTGCATCCCAAAGGTAACCGTCCGGCGACACCGTCTTACGGTTTGGGGGACAGGTAGCGGATGACGCGCTGGAGATCGACTTCGTTGAAGCCGGCCTGGAAGAGTTCGTACCAGAGCCGTTCGCGATCAAAGCGTAGGATCACGCGCTGGCCGGTCAGGCGGCAATAGAGCGCGTGAGCCTGTTGGATGCGCTGCATC
>JAPLUA010000448.1 GCA_026397855.1 Verrucomicrobiota bacterium
ACCCCTTGCCCGCCAAGCCGCCGCTGCCGAGCGCAACCATCGCCTCGTAAGCCTGCATCCCCTTGCCGAGCCGGGTTTCCTCCACGTGCAGCCATGAATAAACGCGCTCGGATCGCATCGGGTTATTGTAAATAAACAGCCCCAGCGCGAGAGCGCCAAGGAGGACAGGAGGAAGGAAATACCTCAGACGAATGCCTGCGATGAGAAGGAGCGCCCCACTCACCGTCGCGAGAACCAATCCGTTGCCCACATCCGGCTCCTTGAACATCAAACCCGCAGCCAAACCGATCACCATTCCAGGGACAACCACCCCCCGCTTCAACGTCGGCATCTGCCGTTGAAAATATTCACCGTACCAGGCGAGGGCGATGATAATGGCCAGCTTGGCAAACTCCGAGGGCTGAAAGCTCAACCCGGCGAAGCTGAACCATCGCCGCGCGTTGCCGCGCACGACGCCGAAATGCTTGCTCAACACCAGGAGCAGCATCGCCAAGGCAACCACGAGCAGGATCCACCAGATCTTCTTCAGTTGGCGATAATCCATCCACGCCGCCACCACGCAGGCCCCGATGCCGAGCGCGCACCAGAGCAATTGCAGCATGAGGTAGCGCGCGCCAACCTGTGCGCTGCTGGAGCTGTAGAGCATGACCATCCCCAGCGCCAGCAGCGCCGCGACGCAACAAATCAAAATGGTGACGGCTGCCTTCATTGACCAGAACGAATGCCGGCCGCCGGGCTGAATCTGCCCGGCGATCGGGAACGACTTTTAGCGCGCGGACGGCGCCACGGTTGAAGCCCCTCCTGCCGGTTCGGCGGGCGCTGCAGCACCGGCAGCGGGGGCGGAAGCCTTCACAGGAATCTTGAGCTTCTGACCTACCGTGATTCTGTCCGTCTTCAAGCTGTTGGCCGAACGCAGCGCTTTCGCGGTGGTATGCTTCTCCTTGGCGATCGAACTCAGGGTGTCGCCCGACTTGACCGAATAGGTCTGATCGGCGCTTGCGCTTGCGCTTGCCCCGGAGGATTCCGTGGGCAAAGCCCCGGCGGGAGCCGCCGCCGGCGCGGAGGCTGCGGGAATCTGAATCTTCTGTCCGATTTTCAGCTTCTTCGAGTCAACCCCCGGGTTTGCATCGGTGATTGCCTTGATCGAAACATGAAATTTCTTCGCCATCGTGCTGAAACTGTCGCCTTTGGAGACGACATATTCCGTGCCGGATGCGGGGGGCGCAGGTGGCGGGGTTGATTCGGCCGGAACGGGATTGACCGCCGCAACTGCCTGGGTTTCCGATCCCGCCGAGACGTTGGTCGCAGGGGGAACGGTATTTGTCGGCTCAACAAATGCCGGCGGAGCGTTCGTCTCTTCTGTTGGGACCGGGGCCGGTTCCGGCGGCTTCTGGCACCCCTGCATCAGCAGGGCCATCAGGCCGATGCCATGAATGGCCAGGACGACGAAAACCGCGATCTTTACGCGATCACGGCCTTTGTTCTTCTGTTCGAGCAAGGAACTCTGCGGAGCGGACGGACTTTGATTATTCATATTCAGTTGGCGTTTTAGCGTCTGTTCGTTGAGGTGTTATTCTGGTTCAATTCATTTCGCCGCGCGGTTTTCCCTCAAAAAGCCCCGCGGCAGATTGTTCATGTGCCGGCTTCGCAACCCGGCTGTTATGTCATTATTCACCGTCTATGTTGGGGGTGCCAACATGGACACCCCCACCTGTTGATTCCACGGCCGGACAAAGGACTTCACTGCGATGTTGACGATTTCGAAACTGATCAATGCTCGAATAAGCTGGTGAAAGCAACGCTACGTCGCCTGAAGTCGCATTTCTTGCCGTTTCAGGCGTTGCTTGTACCAACGAACCGGACAGGGTGCAAGGAGTAAAAAGGATCCTGGCACCTGGCCCGGTCATCCGTTCTTGTCTGTTGATAAATTCAGCCATTTTCCTAACGAATCTTCAATGTGCTCAAGGCAACCACCGCAAAAAGCAATCCAAGAATGTAGAACCGCATGACGACCTGCGATTCATGCCATCCCTTCTTCTGGAAGTGATGGTGAATAGGCGCCATCCGGAAGATGCGTCGTCCCGCCCCATAGCGCCGCCGGGTATAGCGGAACCATCCCGTTTGAAGCATCACCGAGACCGCCTCCATCACAAACACACCGCCCGCGATCACAAGCACCAACGGTTGATGGATCAGAACCGCCACAATCCCCAGCGCACCTCCCAGCGCCAGCGAACCGGTATCGCCCATGAAGACCTGGGCGGGATGACAATTGAACCACAGAAAGCCCAGGCCCGCCCCGATCATGGCGGCGCAGAACACGGTCAACTCGCCGGCGCCCACCACGTGCGGAATCTGCAAGTAGGCGGAGGCTGTCTTGTGTCCTGCCAGGTAAGTCAAAACCAGGAAGACGAATGACACAATGAGCGTGCAGCCGATGGCCAAGCCATCCAATCCGTCGGTCAGGTTCACTGCATTCGAACTGCCCACAATGGTAAGGATCGCCAGCGCCAACCCGATCAGGCCCACGCCCGTCGCCACCGGAT
>JAPLUA010000533.1 GCA_026397855.1 Verrucomicrobiota bacterium
CAGCCCGGCGAGCCGCTGTCCGCGTGGCTCCTGCGCGCGACAAATGACCCGGCGCTGGCGGACCTCCAAAGCCGGTTGCAGGAGCTGCTGCGCTTGCACTACCGCTACCGCTTCGACCCCCACGGCCTGCCCGAAGCCGACCGCGAGGCCCTGGGCCGCGAAGCCAAGGACTGCCTGGTGAAACTGCGGTAAGCAACCATCCCTTCGCCAACCCTGGGCGAGCTCAGGTCAACGATCGAAACAGTCCACCCGAAAACAGCAGGTGGAACAACGGATTACGATTCCGCCCGGCTTCGACGAGCAGACGGCCCTGACCGAGGAATTGCAGAAGAAGCATGGCGTCCGGGGATAGAATCTTCCTGGACACCGACGTGGTCTTGGACCATCTGGCTGACTGTCCATATCTTGTCTGATCGCCGTGGGCATACCGCAGGCCTTCGTCAGAAATCGGTCCGTCTATGGCTACAAACTCGTCGTATTGATACTCACTCATGGCTACACTTCCTCTTAAGGAGTCGGCGCGGTGAAATGGTAGGTGCCGGAGCCGACCTCGAACAAGGTGCGGCCGCCCGCCACACCAAGGAGCTTTACTCCCGCAGCCTTGCCGGCGGGCAATTCGCCTTCCCTGACTTTCGCGGCGTCCGGGACCGGCAGGGAGACCGTCGCCGTCGCGTTCGCGGGAACCGTCACCGCGAGATGAAAACCTTCCCGGTCTGTCTTCCAGTCGCTCACGATCCGGCCGCGGATGGAGTCGTAGCTCGCCCTGGCTGAGGTCAATCCCCCGACGACGTTTGGCTTGATGAGGATGTGCTTGAAGGCGGGGTTGGCGGGATCGAGGTTGATGCCGGCCAGCGCCTTGTAAAACCAGGCGCTGATATCGCCGAACATGATGTGGTTGCGCGACTCGCCCCCGTTCCACTGCTCCCACAAGGTGGTGGCGCCCTGCTCGATCCACCAGCCCCAGCTCGGCAGATCCTTCTGGCTGGCAATGCGATAGGCCACATCGGCGCGCCCGTTTTCGAGCAGCGCATTCAGGAGGTATTTGGCGCCCAGGATGCCGGTGTCAATGTGGCCCTGCCGCTGTTCCACGTTCGCGACGAGGTTGCTCAGGACCATCGGCCGGATCTCCGGGTCGGCCAGGCCCTGGTAGAGGGCGCAGCTCAGCGCGGTCTGGCTGCCGTTGCCGTAGAGGCCGGTCTCGGGGTGATAGAACTTCCGGTTGAAGGCCTGCTTGATGCCGGCGGCGAGATCGGCATAGCGCAGGGCGTCAGCCTCGTTGCCCATCAGGTTTGCGGCGAGGGCTACAATCCGGGCGTCCCGGTAGTAGTAAGCCGTGGATGTGATTTCGGCAGGCGTCGCGGTCTTGAACGGGGCCCAGTCGTTCAGGCCGATATCCACAATCCCGTCCCTGGCTCTGCTCGTGAGGTAATCCACGTAGCGCTTCATGCCGTCGTAATGGTCCCGCAGCACCTGCGTGTCGCCGCAGTATTCGTAGAGGTAAAGCGGGATCAGCAGGAAGGCGCTGTCCCAGGCGGGGCCGTTGCCCCACTTGTAGCCCCAGCCGCTGGTAGGCACGATGCCGGGCAGCTCGCCCGAGGGCCGCTGCTCGTCGCCCAGGTCGTTGATCCACTTCGTGTAAAGGGCGGCGGGGGCGTAGTTCAGCAGCCCCTGCTCGGCCGCCAGGTGGGCGTCGCCGGTCCAGCCGTTCTTCTCGCGGTGGGGGCAATCGGTCGGGATGCCTTGCAGGTTGCTCAGGTAGGCCCATCGGCCCGCGGCCCAGATCCTGTTCAGGAGCGGATTCGAGCATTCAAACTCGCCGGCCGCCGGAACCGCCGAATGCAGGAACACCCCCCGCAGGCTGGTGAGCGTCGGCTTGCCGGGGAAGCCGGTGACCTCGACATACTGGAACCCGTGATAGACAAAGCGCGAATGCCATGTCTCCTGGCTCCCGCCCTTGAGAATGTAGGTATCGGCCTGGAACTGCTGATTGGTGTCCATCTTGGCGACGTGCTGCTGAATCTCGGCCCGGTCAATCATGCCGTCGCCGCCCAGGCGCTCGCTGTATTTCATGACCACCTTCGTGCCGGCCTGGCCGCGGACGCTCAGCTCCGCATAACCGGCCAGGTTCTGCCCCAGGTCGAAAACGAACACGCCGGGCCTGGGCTCGGTCACCTTGACCGGCTTGATGCCGGCATCCGCCTTGATGGGAGGGATCATCTGGGCCGACAGCCTGCCTGGCGGGGGCGCGACCACTTCTGCCATCCGCCAATCCGAATCGTTGAAAGCCGCCGTGTCCCAGCCCGGCTTCTCCAGCCGCGCATCGTAGGTTTCGCCCCCATAGATGCTGTTGAACACCACCGGCCCGGTGCTCGCCTTCCATTGCGTGTCGGTCACCAGCGTTTCCGTGTAGCCGTCGGCATACTCCACCCGCAACTGCAGGTAGAGCTTGGGCGCGGCCCGCCACGGCGCCTTGTGAAAGTCCCATACTGCCAGCGTCTGGACGTTATACCAGCCGTTGCCCAGGATGACGCCGATGGCGTTCGTGCCGCGCTGCAAGGCATCGGTGACATCGTAGGTGACGTAAAGGGCGCGCCTGTCATAGCGCGTGTAGGCCGGATCGAGGCAGTGATCGCCGATCTTCTTTCCGTTGATGTGCAGCTCGTAATAGCCCAGCCCGCAGACATAGGCCCGCGCCTGCTTGATGTTCCGGCCCAGCTTGAAAGTGCGCCGGAGCAGGGGGGCGGGGGTTGAATTGGTATCCGCGGTCAGGCTGATCCACTGGCCCGGCCACTCGCGCGGCGAGAGCAGCCCCATGTCCCAGTGGGCCGGCTCGCTGTAGGCCGAAGGCTTGCCGTCCTTATCCCAGATCCGCACCTTCCAGAAGCAGCGCTGGTAAGAGGCCAGGAACTTGCCCGCGTAAACGATGTGCAGCGTCTGGTCGGACGGCACCTGCCCGGAATTCCACAAGTCGCCCTTGTCCGAATTCAGCCCGACCTCCGTGCTGGCGACGAGAACCTGGTAGGCGACCTGCCGCTGGCCCCGCTGCTTGGACTCCACAATCCAGCTCAGCCGGGGCTGCGACACGTCAATTCCCAAAGGGTTCTCGAGGTACTCGCACCGCAGCCGGGCGGCTGAGATTCCAACAGGTGCCCCGTGCAGCTTGAGCGCCGCGCCCGCAGCGAGCGCCAGGCCGAGCAGCAGAGCCGCCGGCGCAAGCCGCAGGAATCGCCGCGCGCGGAATTGTCCGGATCTCAAAATGCATTTGGAGTAGATCATTGCGCGGGAATTCATGGAAGCTAACGGCTACGGAATCAAGCCAATTCCCGCCCCAATTTGGCAGGGGCAGGGGCAGGGCGGAGAATGAGAACCGAGCCCAGCTATGCCGCTTTCTTCAGGATGGCCGCGATATCGGACTGGGCATCCGTGATCGGCATGAGGTTGAATTTCTCCACCAGCACGTTCAGGACATTGGGGGTGACAAAGGCGGGCAGGGTCGGCCCCAGGCGGATGTTGCGGATGCCCAGGTGGAGCAGGGTCAGGAGAATGGCTACCGCTTTCTGCTCATACCACGACAGCACGAGGGACAACGGCAGGTCGTTGACCCCGCAGTTGAACGCCTTGGACAACGCCACCGCAATCTGGATGGCAGCGTAGGCGTCGTTGCATTGCCCGATGTCCAGCAGGCGCGGAATGCCGCCGATGGTGCCGAAATCGAGCTTGTTGAAGCGGTATTTGCCGCAGGCCAGAGTCAGGATGACGCAGTCCTTGGGCAACGCCTCGGCGAACTCCGTGTAATAGTTGCGCCCGGCCCTCGCGCCGTCGCAGCCGCCTACCAGGAAGAAGTGTTTGATGGCTCCGGCCTTGACCGCCTCGATCACTTGGTCGGCGACGCCGAGCACCGCGTTGTGGCCGAAACCGACCAGGATGGTCTTGTCCGGACCGTCCTCGGTGAAGCCGGGAGAAGCCAGCGCCGTCTCGATCACGGGGGTGAAATCGCCGTTGGCAATGTGAGGAATGCCCGGCCAGCCGACGTGGCCGGCGGTGAAGATGCGCTGTTTGTAGCCTTCCTGCGGCTCCTGCAGGCAGTTGGTGGTCATCAGAATCGCGCCGGGGAATGCGCGGAACTCATCGCGCTGGTCCTGCCACGCGCCGCCGTAGTTGCCGGCCAGGTGCGGGTATTTCTTCAGCCCCGGGTAACCGTGCGCGGGCAGCATTTCGCCGTGGGTGTAAACGTTGATCCCTTTGCCCTCGGTTTGCTGCAGCAGCTTTTCCAGGTCCTTCAGGTCGTGGCCGGAGATGAGAATAGCCTTGCCCTTGAGCGGTTCCACGCGCACCGGCGTCGGCACCGGGTGGCCGTAGGTGCTGGTGTGGGCGAGGTCGAGTATCTCCATTGTCTTGAGGTTGATCTCACCGCACTTGAGGCACATGCCCAGCAGTTGGTCCGCTCCGGGCTGTTCTTCCGCCAGGCAGCTCAGCGCCTCGGCAAAGAAAGCATAAACAGCCTCCGCCTCCTGCCCCAGGATCTGCGCATGCTCCGCGTAGGCGGCGGCGCCTTTGATCCCATAGACCAGCAGCTCCTGCAGCCCGTTGATGTCCGTGCCGCATTGGTCTTTGCGGGACAGGACGGAAACCGCCCGGCCTTGCGCAACCAAACCGGCCAGGGTCGGCGCCGGCTCCCATGTTGCCGGGCCAACCAGGGTCCCGGGCGTCCCGCCCGTTTTGCGCGCCGCAGATTCATAGAGCACCCTCGCCCTGTCGCGCACCAGCGCGGCTTCGCGCAGCGCCGCCTCGATGGCTTGCGCGTCAAAATTGACGTTGGTGACGGTGATGAACAGGGCCTTGAGAATGAACCGGTCCACGGCGGGGTCCACGGCGCCCAGAACCCGGGCCCGGTGAGCGTATTGGGCAATCCCCTTGCCCGCATGAACGAGCAGATCCTGCAGAATGGCGCTGTTCTCGTCCTTGCCGCAGACTGAAAAGTCGCTGCAGCCCGTCCCTCTTGAAGTCTGTTCACATTGATAACAAAACATATCGGTTTTCTTTGCTTGAGTTCTATTTGTTCGTGTTGCGCTGCCGGCTATACGTGCCGGCGGCTCTTTGCCGGGGACACTATGCCAGAAGCGCGGAAACCGAACCTTGATCCAGGTCATGCTTTTCCAAATCAAGGGAACCACGAGGCAGCGACCGATTTGGCCTCCAAAGAACTTCCCTCCGATATCGTAGCCGCCTCACGGGCGGCTGCGATTTCTTGAATCTACCGGGGTACCCTGAAAATAGCCCGTTTCAGGTGTTTGCCGAAACCCCGATTGGGTGTATTATTTCAGGCAAACCTCGGCCACCGTGACGTTGAGCAACACGGCTGGGTCCTCTATCGAGGCAGCTGAAGTCACGGTGGCTGGGGGCCGGGGGCGGCTAATCCGGGCCTCAGAAACTGCCCGGCAGCTCGCTAAGGGCGCGGCTCAACACATCCAGCGAGGCCACGGTTGCCACCGAAACTTCCCGCCCGACAAGGTCCGTGCTCGCGAGGGTTTCCAGGCGGTGTTTGCGGGCCTCAAGGTCCAGCCCCGCGAAGAGGTGCTCCGAGAGGCGGCAGCCGTGGATCAGGCTCAGGAGGATGGCGTCGCGCGGCGCGGGCAGATCGCTCCCGAGGATCAGCCGGCTGAGGCGCGCGCGGACTTCGATGCGCTCGGCGTCGTCAATGGTCGGATACCGGCTCGAACTGAAAACCCAGAGCAGCCGCTTTTCTTCGCGGCGCAGGATGCCTCGCCGGACCAGCCGGTCCACGGCGGTCTGGTAAATCTCCTCCTGCCGCAGCGCCATTTCGCGCAGCCAGAACATCACGGTCCTGAGCTCTGGCGCTGCGTGGAAATGGGCCAGCCAAAGGTCGGGCAGGGGGTCGCCCGTCGGCGCAGGGTTGATGACGGCAAGCTGGTGCAGGTCGGTGTCAATGCGCCCCGCCAGCGACAGGTCGAGAATGATCGCCCCGGCCAGCCCGTAACCCAGGGCGTTGAGCGGCAGGTCAAGCTCCTCGCCGGTCTTCTCATCCAGCGCGAGCAATGCGAGCTCCTCCACAAGCGTCAGCCCGGGGGAAAGGTTGGGAGTTTCAGGCGCAGGCATCGGCAACGGTGGGGTGGATTTCAAACAGTTCAAGAAAGCCGGAAAGGCGGAATACGTCCCGCACCTGCGGGGACAAGGCGGCAAAACCGCAATGCCCTCCGGCCGATTGCATCAGCCTGGCGGTGGCAAGGAAGACCCGCAGGCCAGCGCTGCTGATGTAGTCCAGCCCCGAGCAATCGAAGACGACCCGTCTGGCGCTTCCGGCCCCCAGCCGGGCAATTTGCGCCTCCAGGGCGGGCGCGGCAGCGCCATCCAGCCTCCCGCTGAGTGCCAGCACGACGAGCTCGCCGGACTGCGTTTCACCAATGTTCATATTGCTGCTGAACAATGGTTAACCCCGGCAGGGAGCGCAAGGCTGAAATCGGAAAGTGAATTGCGCCAACCCAGGGGGGGCGAGCGTCCTCCCGAAAATCAGAAGACAGCGGCATTGGACGGGTGGTGCAAGGGCGCGCTGCCGTAGTGCTGCCGTAGTGCACCGGTGGGCTCCATGATCAGCAGTTGAATCGCCGGCCGCGTACTGAGAGACTGTTTTGACGATCTACGATGCATATCCCGGACGGGTTCATTGATGCGAAGACGGCTGTGACGACGGCTGCGCTGGCGGCGGCGGGCGTCGGGCTGGCCTTGCGGCAGGTCCGTCGCAGCCTTCCGCGACGGCGGGTGCCTTTGCTGGGGCTGGCGGCGGCCTTCCTGTTTGCCGCGCAAATGGTCAATTTCCCGGTCTACGGCGGAACGTCCGGGCACCTCGTGGGCGGGGTGCTGGTGGCGGCCCTGCTCGGCCCGAGCGCGGCGATCGTTGTCCTGACAACGGTGTTGATCGTCCAGTGTTTCCTGTTCGCAGACGGGGGCGTCCTGGCGCTGGGCGCGAACATCTTCAACATGGGCATCGTGGGGGCCGCGGGGGGCTGCGGGATTTATCGCCTGGTCAGCGGGGCACTGCCGGGGCCGCGCGGACGGGTGGCGGCGGTCGCCTTCGCGGGGTGGTGCTCGACCGTGCTGGCATCGGTCTTTTGCGCGGGCGAACTGGCCTGCTCGGGAACGGTGGCCTGGCCGGCGGCTTTCACCGCGATGGCGGGCACGCACATGCTGATCGGCGTCGGCGAGGGCCTGATTGGGGCCCTGGCGTATCTCGCCATCCAGCGCGTCCGGCCGGACCTGGTCGGGGATGCTTGCGAGCCTGAACAGCCCCGGCTTTGGAGTGAGTTTGCGCGCTACGGCTTGCTGGTAGCGGTCGGGGTGGCGCTGTTCGTCGCTCCGTTCGCCTGCTCCTGGCCCGATGGGCTGGAGCGGGTGGCTGCGGATCTCGGCTTCGAGCACAAAGCCCAGCCGCTGGCGCTGCCGATCCCCGCCGCCGGTTACCAGGCGCCGGGTGTGCGCTGGGCGGCCGGGGCGACGGCGCTGGCTGGGGCAGCCGGCGCGATCGTCGTCTTCGGGCTGGCAGTGCTGCTGGCCCGGTCGCTGGTGCCGGGGAATGAGCGGGACCGGGAGCCGACAAAGCCATGATTAAGGATTGGCTAGGCCATTACCACAGCCACCACGACAGTCTCGTGGCCCGGCTGTCGGCAGAGCTGAAGCTGGGGGTGGCGCTGGTCATCATTGCCGGCACGGTGCTGGTCCCGCCGGGATGGGTCGCCTGGTTTGCCGGCGCGGGGCTGGTGCTCGGACTGGCGGCCATCTTCAGCGGCATTCCGCCCCTCTTCATCTTGAAGCGCCTGGCGTGGCTCTCCCCGCTGGTGCTGAGCGTGGCGCTGGTCAACGCGATGCAGCCGGCGGCCCGCGGGAGCTGGGTGATTGTGGCCGTGAGGAGCACCCTCTGTCTCCTGACCGTGATCCTGGTGTCGAATACCACCCCGTTCAGCAGGATCCTGCGCGTCTTGCAGCGGGTGCGCGTGCCGGGGCTGCTCATCACTACGATAGCCCTCATGCACCGCTACCTGTTCGTCCTGGCGGCGGAAGCCGAGCGGATGGCCCGGGCGCGCGCCAGCCGGACCTTCGTCCGCGACCGGCGGGCGCGCTGGCAGACGCTGTCCACGGTGGTCGGCCGGCTCTTCGTGCGGGCATCCGAACGGGCGGAGCGGATCTACGACGCCATGTGCGCCCGAGGCTGGAAATGAACACCGCGATCCAGGTTGCCAATCTCTGTTACCGTTACCACGACGGCACGGACGCCTTGCGCGGCGTGAGCTTCCGGGTGGCGCCGGGGGAATGCGTGGGCCTGCTGGGCCCCCACGGCTCCGGCAAGTCCACCCTGCTGCTGCCCTTGA
>JAPLUA010000442.1 GCA_026397855.1 Verrucomicrobiota bacterium
TCACGCATCAATCCCCCCATGCCCACCGAAACCCTCCACTTCGAAAACGCCCGCCTCGCGCAACAGCTTTACAACAACGACCCGCGCAACCTGCAGGCGGTCGAGGAGCAGCTCGGCGTCAAGGCGACCTCTCGCGAAGGGTGGATCAAGCTGGAAGGCGAAGCCGACGCCCTGGAGCGCGCCAAGCACCTGTTCCTGCTGCTGGAAGGGTCCATCCAGACTGGTACGCCTGTCCGCAACCGCGAGTTCTCCCACGCTCTGAACATCGTCAACCATGAGGGCATCCCCATGCTCAAGAACATCCTTGGCGACCGCATCCAGACCTCGGACAAGAAAAGCACCGTGACAGCCAAGACGGTCGGGCAGAAGCGCTACTTGGACGCCATCCGGCGCCACGACGTGACGATCGGCGTCGGCCCGGCCGGCACGGGCAAGACCTACCTGGCGGTTGCCACCGCGCTCGCCGCTTTGCGCGAAGGCAAAGTCTCCCGCATCATCCTGACCGTTGCTACGGCGCTCGCCGCTTTGCGGGAAGGCAAGGTCTCCCGCATTATCCTGACGCGCCCCGCCGTTGAGGCCGGGGAAGCGCTCGGCTTCCTGCCCGGGGATCTTTACGAGAAGATCATGCCCTACCTGCGCCCGCTGCACGACGCGCTGCACGACATGCTCCCGCCCGAGGAGATCCAGAAGAACACCGAGCGCGGCGTGATCGAGATCGCTCCGCTGGCCTACATGCGCGGGCGCACGCTCAATAACGCGTTCATCATCCTCGATGAGGCACAGAACTCGACCATGGAGCAGATGTTCATGTTCCTCACGCGGCTGGGCATCAATTCCAAGGCGGTGATCACCGGGGACGAGACGCAGATTGACCTGCCGATGCACAAGCAGTCCGGACTGCTCGAGGCGCACCGCGCCCTCAAGCACGTCGAGGGGATCGCCATCGTCGAGTTCTCCAAGAGCGACATCGTCCGCCACCCGCTGGTGCAGCGCATTATTTCGGCCTACGAGGACCACCGCGGCCACGCTCGCACGCATCCGCCCACGGAGACCAAGTAACCACGCCCGCTCACGCGCGCCGCATGACTCCAGGGTCGCAGCTTAAAACGAACGGGACGGCGGCTCGCAGCCCGGGGCCAAAGCGCGGCGCGGATCGAACCCTGGCCTTGCGCAATCAACAGCGCGTCCGGCGCGTGGATTTGCGCCTGTTGCGGCGGATCACGACTGCCCTGCTCCGGGAGACCTGGCCGGGCGGCGCCTTGGACCTGGCAATCCACCTGGTGGCCGCGCCCGGGATGACGCGGCTCAACGAGACCTTCCTTCGGCACAAAGGCTCGACCGATGTCATCACCTTCGACTACGCCGAACCCGCCGGCCGCGAGAAGCAGGCAAGCTGCCCCGCGCTTTTGCACGGAGAGGTCTTTGTCTGCCTGGATGAAGCCGTGACCCAGGCGCGCCGGTTCCGCGTCACCTGGCAGAGCGAGCTGGTCCGCTATGTCGTTCACGGCGTGCTGCACCTCCTCGGCTACGACGACCTGAACCCCCGCGCCCGCCCCCGCATGAAAGCCGCAGAGAACAGCCTCATGCGCCGGCTGGCCCGGCAATTTGCCATCCCCGACCTGGGCAGCCCAGGGGCTTAGCGTAACTCAGACCGGTCTTTCCGCGCTTTGCCTTGAGGAAACGAACTCCGTGGCCTACTCTGGCGGGGTGAAGAAAAGTCTATTCGCGCGCTGGCAGGCTAATTTCTGGGCAGGACTGGTTATTGTCCTGCCCGGTTTCATTTCCCTGGCCGTGCTGCGGTGGCTGTTCCTCACCTTTGCCAACATCACTGACACACTGCTGTTTTTCCTCCCGGCCAGGCTGACCCACCACGACCAGGGAGTCGGCCCCATGTATTGGTACTGGAGCGCGGCAGCCCTGCTCCTGGCGGTCTTTCTGATCGGTATCGTCGGCCTGCTGGCCCGCAATTACTTCGGCCGCAAGATCATCGAGTGGGTGGACTCCGCGCTGATGCGCATCCCCCTGCTGAACAAGATCTACAGCGCCACCAAGCAGGTGAACGAGGCCTTTTCCTCGAGCAACAAGTCCGCCTTCCGGACCGTGGCGCTGGTGGAGTTCCCGCACCCGGGGACCTACTCGATCGGCTTCATCACCAGCGAGCAGCAGCAGGAGGTGCAGGACAAGACCGGGCTCAAGGTCGTGTGCGTGTTTGTTCCGGCCACCCCCAACCCCACATCCGGTTTCCTGCTCATGGTTCCCGAGGAGAAGGTGATCAAGCTGGAGATGTCCGTTGCCGACGGCATCAAGTATGTCATCAGCCTGGGCGCCATCATGCCCGGGTATACCCCGGCCTTGAACCCGAGTGCCTGGGGATTGCGCGGCGCGGCGTCTGGTTCCCCGGGCCATGATTGAGACCGCCACCGGAGTCGTGCTGCGCACGCGGCGGCTCACGGAAACCAGCCTCATCATCCACTGGCTCACCCCCGGCCTCGGCCGCCTCGCCACGGTCGCCAAGGGCGCGCTTCGCCCCAAATCGCCCTTCCGCGGCAAGCTGGATCTGTTCTATCGCGCGGACTTCAG
>JAPLUA010000225.1 GCA_026397855.1 Verrucomicrobiota bacterium
GAAATGGTTTCGCCTCGGTTGCGGCTCCGCCGCGCTGTGCAGCTATGCCCCGATTTGATCGCAGGCTGCAAAGATTCAACGCAGAGGCGCAGAGGGCGCAGAGGGCGCAGAGATTCGCAGAGGGTTCTTCTTCTCTGCGTTTCTCCGCGATTTCTCTGCGCCTCTGCGTTGAAAATGGTTTCGCCTCGGTTGCGGCTCCGCCGCGCTGTGTCTCTGCGGTTTAGTGGGCCCCGATTCAACTGCATCGTTATGGCTTGCCATCCCGCAGGCCAAATCTTCGTTCTTTGCCTTGGATAAGGAGCCGCATAAACTGCGACCCATGGCAAGAAACCGACTTCTTCGAACGGTAGTAGCGCGCGTTGGCCGCCACACCCTGCCCGTTTTGTTCCTTGGCCTCCTGGCCGTTGTCCCGTTGGCGGCAGCGGAATCCACGGGCGAGGTGCCGCCGCGTGCGCTGCCGCAAGGGCAACTGCCGAAGGATCCGCGCCTCCAGCCCTTGAAGGATTTGGAGGGCTATTTTCCCTTTAAGCCGCGCGAGACGCCGGCGGAATGGGATTTGCGGGCGGAACAGGTCCGCCGCGAGCTGGCGGTGGCGCTCGGCCTGTGGCCCATGCCGGAGAAAACCCCGCTCAATGCCGTCATCCACGGCCGGATAGACCAGCCGGATTACACCGTGGAGAAGGTCTATTTTGAGAGCATTCCCGGCTTCTTCGTGACCGGCAACCTGTATCGGCCCAAAGGCAAAAGCGGCCGCTTGCCCGGCGTCCTCTGCCCGCACGGGCATTGGAAGGATGGGCGATTCACCGAGACCGCCGCGGGGGAGCTGCGCAAGCAGATTGCCCACGGGGAAGAGCGGTTTGCGGATGGCGGGCGTAGCGCCTTGCAATCGCGCTGCGTGCAGTTGGCGCGGATGGGGTGCGTAGTGTTCCATTATGACATGATCGGCTACGCGGACAGCGTGCAGATTTCCGAGAAACTGGCGCACGGGTTCGCGAAGCAGCGCCCGGAAATGAATGCCGCCGAAAACTGGGGGCTATTCAGCCCGCAAGCGGAGGCGCACCTGGAGAGCGTGATGAGCCTGCAGACCTGGGACTCGATCCGCGCGCTGGATTTCCTGCTGAGCCTGCCGGATGTGGACTCCGGCCGTGTGGCCGTGACCGGCGCGAGTGGCGGTGGAACCCAGACGTTTGTCCTGGGCGCCCTGGACGATCGGCCGGCGGTGGCATTTCCGGCGGTGATGGTTTCCACGGCGATGCAGGGCGGATGTACCTGCGAGAATGCCTGCCTGCTGCGCGTGGACGCCGGCAACGTGGAGATCGCCGCGCTGTTTGCCCCCAAACCGCTAGGCATGACCGCGGCAAACGATTGGACCAAGGAGATGCCCACGAAGGGTTTCCCTGAGCTGCAACAGCATTTCGCCATGCTGGGAGCGCCCAAGAATGTGATGCTCAAGCCGCTGCTGCACTTCGGCCATAACTATAACTATGTAAGCCGGTCGGCGATGTATGAGTGGCTGAACCGGCATCTCAAGCTCGGGTTGCCCGAGCCGGTCGTCGAGGAGGATTATCACTTCCTGACTTCCCGGGAACTGTCGGTTTGGGATGCGCAGCATCCGAAGCCGGAGGGCGGCCCCGAATTAGAACGCAAGCTCGTGCGCTGGATCACGGACCGCGACCAGAAACAACTTGCTCAATGCCAGGATACGCTCGCGCATTTCCGCCAGGTCTATGGCGGCGCGCTGGACGTGATGATCGGTCGCAACCTCACGGACGCGGGCGTGCCCACGCTGGCCTTGTCCCGGCGCACCGATCGCGGTGATTACTGGGAAAACGTTGGCCTCCTGCGCAATGCGGCTTATGGGGAAGAGATACCCGTGACCGTGCTCGAACCCAAGCAAGGCCGGCCTCACGCCGTCATCTGGGCGGATCCCCAGGGCAAGAACGGCCTATATGCCCGGACTGAACAGGGCGGATACCGCCTGGCGCCGGCGATCCAGAAGCTGTTAAGCCGCGGCGTGACGGTGATTGGCGCGGACCTGCTGTTCCAGGGCGAATTCCTCACCGACGATCAGGCCGTCACTCGCACGCGCAAGGTCAGCAACCCGCGCGAGGCGGCTGCCTACAGTTTCGGCTATAACTACACGCTGTTTGCCCAGCGCGTGCAGGATCTGTTGAGCGTCATCCAGTACGCCCGGAACCACATCCGCGGCCTCGAGCGGTTGGACCTGGTCGGCCAAACCGGCGCGGGCCCGCTGGCGGCGGCGGCGAAAGCACAAGCCGGCCCCGCCATCCAGCGCCTGGCGATTGATGCCGGCGGATTCAGGTTCGCCAAGGTGACCGACATCCACGACATCAACTTCCTGCCCGGCGGAGCCAAATACGGCGACCTGCCGGGAATGCTGGCGCTGGGCGCGCCGGGCAAGCTCCGGCTGGCGGGCGAAGGAACCGAGGTGCCGGCCCTGGTCAAGCAGGTGTATCAACTGGCCGGCGCTCCGCAGAACATCACCCTGACGCAGGCGGATCCCAAAAGGGACGCCGAGGCGGTGGCGGATTGGTTGTTGGGCGAATAATCTGGGTAACAGCCCCACCCGGACCGTGAGATACCACAACCATGCACACGACTTCATCAAGGATTAGCCCCACCTGAGGGGTTGATGGGAGTATAGACTTATGATGAAAGACGAGGTTGTGGCCGAAGTGCGCCAAACGCGCAAGCAGCAGGCAGCGAAGTTTCACTATGACTTGAAAGCCATCGTGGCAGACGCTCGCAAGCGGCAGAAAGATTCTGGGCATCAGGTCGTCTCCTTTGCTTCAAAACCAAAGAAAGCGGCGTGAGCTCCTCCGTTCGGGTGTCATCGCGCCAGCACGTTGATCCAGGTTTGCGCCGCGTCGCCGGTGGCGGGGTCGCGGACGGTGATCTGGTGGCGGCCCTCGGTGAGTAGTGCGATCTGCCGGCTGCCGTCCTGGGCCAGGCGCAGGGAATTGCTTTGCCATTCGAGGTGCTCTGCACCTGCTGCGCTCATGCAAAGGCGACGGCCTTGCTGGGGTAAATCGGGGTCCAGGTAGATGGTGGTGCCGGGCAGCGGGAAGAGAATGCGCAGGGAGTTCGATTCGGAGGCGAGCACGGCGCGGTTGCCGAGCCAGTTGTCGCCGCTGGCAAGCCAGTCGCGGTATTCGCTGCCGAGCCGGACGGGAGCCGGGGCGCCGGAGCTTTCCTCTGGAGGCAGGTTGTTGGCCACGAACTTCTCTTTGATGGCGTCCGCACTCGGGCGCGCAGGATTCGACGCGTAGCCGCCGACGTCAGTCGGCGCACTCTCTCCGCTATTAAGATGGCGCCGACTGACGTCGGCGGCTACCGGAGCATGAAATACCCCGCTGAGCCGTTTGCCGGTTACGGGGTGGATCCAGCACTCGACGATATTGGCCGGGGCCGCATACCAGGTGGTACCATAGTGCTGATGCAGATGCTCGAAGAGGTCGTGCAGGATTGGGGCCGCGCCGGTGACACCCGAGACGCGCTCCATGGGTGTGCCGTCAAAGTTGCCCACCCAGATGCCCACCGTGAACTCGGGCGTGTAGCCGAAAGCCCAGTTGTCACGGAAGTCGGAGCTGGTGCCGGTTTTGCAGGCGACGGGGAATGTGAACCGGAGGGGGGATTCGGCGCCGAAGGCGAGCGTGCGCGCGGAGTTGTCGCTGAGCATGTCGGCAATGAGATAAGCAGCGGCGGGGTCGGCGACCTGGAGAGCAGGCGAAGATTGCTGGCAGGGACGCCCCGCCGAGGGGTCCGATCCCACCGCAACACGGACGCCCCGGCGAGGCGTCCCTGCCAACCGCTCGTTCGTGTGCTCGTTTTGCAGGAGCCGAAAGGGTTGGTATTGGCCGAGGCGGGCCAGGCAGGCGTAGGCGTTGGCCAACTCAAGCAGGCGCGCCTCCGCGTTGCCGATGGTCAGGCCGAGGCCGTAGTCCTCGGCTGGACGGTCGAGGGTGGAGAGTCCGCACTGTTGCAAGAGGTGCTGCAAGGGTTCAGGGCCGCCGATGGAGGCGAGCACTTTCACTGCCGAGATGTTCAGCGAGTTGGCGAGGGCCAGGCGGTAGCGCATCGGCCCGTAGCAGTGGCGGTTGTAGTTCACCGGCGCGAACAGGCCGGTGGCGGTGGCAAACTCGGTGGGGACATCGGCCACGACGGTGGCAGGGGTGGATCCTCGTTCCAGCGCGAGCAGGTAGGTGAAGGGCTTGAGGGCGGAACCGGGCGAGCGCGGCGCCCAGGTGCCGTTGACCTGCCCGGCGGCCGGGGCGAAGTAGTTCCCGGAGCCGACCAGGGCCAGCACATCGCCGGTCCGGTTATCCAGCACAACGATGGCACCATTGGAGACACGCTGCGCCCGGAGGCGGGAGAGGTGCTGGCGCAAGGCGCTTTCGGCAAAGCGGTTGAGGGCGAGGTCGAGCGTGGTGCGGACCGCGGGTCGCATCTCTTCGCGACATCCCCCCGTGGGAGCATCGGTCGGTTTCTCCCTGGCCAGCACCAGGTCAATGAAATGCGGCGCCTCGAAACTGCGCCGGGCAGCGGCCAGTCGAACCGGCTCGCGGCCGGCGCGCTGAAACTGGTCCACGGTCAGCCAGCCCGCGGTGTACATCTGGCCGAGGATCCACTGCTGGCGTTTGATGGCGCGGTCGAAGTGCAGGTGGGGATTCAAGCGGCTCGGAGCCTGGGGCAGCCCCGCCAGGAGGGCACATTCAGCGGGACTGAGATCCCGCAGCGCCTTGGCGAAGAAGAACTGCGCGGCGGCCGCGCAGCCGTGGTTGAAGTTGCCGTAACTTGGCGAAGAAGAACTGCGCGGCGGCCGCGCAGCCGTGGTTGAAGTTGCCGTAATCGAGGCGGTCCAGGTAGGCGGCCAGAATCCGCTGCTTATCCCAGACCTGCTCAAGGCGAAGCGCCTGCGCCGCCTCGATTAACTTGGTGCGGAACGTGCGCGGTCGCGGTTCGGCGAGTTTAATGAGTTGCTGGGTGACGGTGGATCCGCCGGAGATAATGCGCCGGTGGCGGGCCAACTGCCAGGCCGCGCGGAGGCTGGCGCGCCAATCCACGCCCGGATGATGCCAGAACCGCCGGTCCTCCGCTGCCAGTGTGGCCTGGATGAGCGGCTGCGGAATCTCTCCGTACTCGACCGCGTGGCGGAACGGGAGATTATCGGGCGGGACGGAGCGCAACGGCTGCCCGGTGCGATCCAGGTATTCCGTTTGCGGAAGCTGAGCCGCAAACAATGCGGTCGGCAGGGGCACCAGCCGGAGAGCCAGCCAGCCCGCGAACAGCAGCAACGCGCACGCAAGAGCACCCCCCGCCGTACCGCGGACCAGTGCGCGGCCCAATCGCCGCGACCGGGACACGCCCTGCTTTGCTTTTGGAGACATACGCAAACTCATGCGTCTCACTCCATCCCCTGGCTCGATAGGGTCTGTGTTCCTGAAAGTCCGCATCGCTCCGGATGGTACATTTCTTCGACCTTGGCCGGCGGTGCGGTGACGTTGCCGGCGGCGCGCACCCTGGCCACGTAGCGCAATGTGTAATTGCCCGGGACCACCCGGTCCGCAAAGTAGAGGCAGCGATCCTTGCGAATCTCGCGGAAGCTGTCGAGCCAGCGGCCGTTTTTGTTGGGCACGGAGGCAGCCGAGCGGGTTTCCTGGGTTTTGAACTCCGGGTTTACCGCTTCGAAAATGGACGGCAGGGCGTCATCAACCGCGACGTAGAGCGCCTCCTCATGGACAGTCAGGTTGAGAGTGACCAGCACTCGATCGCCGACGCGCAGCCCGGTCAGGTCGCGCGGCTGGTTGTCGTCATCCAGCCGCTCATAGCGCCGTTGCAGGCCGAATCCGCGATCCTGTCGGGGCAACTGGGTTTCGGATGGGCGCGCTTCGATCATTACGCTGGTGTAAAGGCGATTGGTCGAGGCGTTCATGAGTTTTAGGGACGCCTTGGAGATGTTCGTCATCGGCAGGATGCGGGTGAATAGCCTTGTTTGTTCGTCGAGGCGAAAAGGAATGGTTTCGGCACCGCAGATCAACTGGCCTTCGGCGGGCGGCGCTTTCCCTTCGATTTCCTGCGCGTAATCGGTCAAAGCGAGCAGCGCCCAGGCGTTGCCCTGAGTGGTGTTCCAATGCCCCTGCTTTTGTTCGCGCATCAGGTCGTCCACCAGCCGGTCAATGGTGGTGTCGTCCGGCCGATAGCGCGTCCAGGCGAGCAGCCGGATGGCCTGCGCGCGCGCCGGGCAGCCAAAGCCGTCCGCAGCCGCCGGTTGGGGAGCCGGGTCGGGGTGGAGCAGTTCGCCGATCATTGCCGCCGGGCCCTTGCTTTCGGCAATCGCCAGCGCCAGCAATGCGCGGTCCTCGCCCGTGAGCTTCTGGCGCAGCGAATAGATCTTCTCGTGATAGGCCGGCTCAGCCTGGCCGGCCAGCGCGAGGGCGTAGAGGCCCAGGCAAAGGTCTGAGAGCTCGGCGCTGTCAGACCCGGCGGATCGCAACTGCTGGCTCAGGTATTTCAGCAGCGCCGTGAACTCGTCTGCGGGCACGGCAACGTTGTGGCGCTGGGCCAGGGCCAGGATCATGCCGCCATAGGCGCTGGCCCAGAGCATGGGCTCGCGGGCCTGTGGCCAATAGCCAAGGCCCCCCGTTCTGGTCTGCATCGAGATGAGCCGCGCAACGCCGGTCCGGATGGCTCCCTCCACATCATTGGTGCCGCTGTGCAGCAGCGGCTGCATGCCGGGCATGTCCCGCAGCACAATCCACGGCAGCAGGCTCGACCCGGTCTGCTCAGCGCAGCCGTAAGGATAGTGCAGGAGCTGCTCGATGGTTTCGCCCAGGTCGTTCAAGCGGGTGTTGGCGATGTTGACGGTGATGCTGCCCCGGCCGGCCAGCAATTGCGGATTTGCCGAGGACAGCAGGTTGGTTTGGGAGCCGCTCGTGTGGCCCAGGAGGACCTCGCGCAGCATGGGGACCACGTGGCCCACTTCGAGGGTGCTCTGCACGGCGTCGGTGTAATCCCCGGCGGCAGGGTCGGCGAAGCGCGCCTTCCAGATCCATTTCGCATTGCCGGTCTCGACCAGCTCGACGGGAAACTCAACCACTGCCGAACCGTTGGCAGGAACGGAAACCCGCCGGCTCAGGATTCGCCCGGCAGCGTCGGCTTTTGTTTTGTCATCGAGTTCGAGGGTGGCCAGCACCTCGCCGGCATTCGCGGTTTGGTTCTGGATCAGGCTGCGCGCGACCAGGCGGTCGGTGATGTTCGCAAAGGCGGGCAGGGCCGGCTCGATGATGAGCGGCTTGGACACCTGGAAAACGGATTGGCCGCTGCCAAAGCGGCTGTTGATGGTGTGGGCCACTGCGAAGATGCGGTAGCGTGTCAGGCTGTCGGGCGCGGGGAAGCGGGCGTGGGCGTTGCCCTGGGCGTCGGTGGTCAGGGAGGCATTCCAGAACGCGCAGGCCAGGAAGTTCTTGCGCACGCGTTCTTCGCCTCCACCCCCGCCCAGGTAACCTTTGTTGTGGAAGGTGAGCGCCTCAGGGTCTTCGGTCAGCAGGTTGGGCAGGGAAACGCCCGACTGCACGCCAAGCGGGCGGGTGGCATTAAAGAAGGCGTAAGGGTCCGGCAGGCTGTAGTCGGTCAGATGCAGGATCCCGTCATCCACCGCGTAAAGCACCACCCCGGCCCCGGAGACACCCCCGCTGGGATCAGCGACGTGGGCCGTCACTTCCACCGTTTGCGCAGGCAGGTAATTCGTCGCCGCCGGCGTGACGGTCACCGCCAGCCGGTTTTGGATTTCTGCGACGGCCAGCTCGCAGTAGCCGATGCGATATTCGGGCTCCTTGACCTTGCGCGGGCATTCGTCAGCGCCACGCAGCAAAACGACCGACACAAACACGTTGGGCACATCGCCCGCCTGCAGCGGGACGCGGAGCGAGGGCGCGTTGCCTTCCATCCGGGTGGTGAAAGAACGCAGCACCTTCTCGCGCTCCACCGTCACCAAGGCCGTCCCGGTGAAAGGAGCTTCGACCAGAATCGCCGCTGCCTCACCTGGCGCGTATTGCTTCCGGTCGGTCTTGAGCTTGAGGATCACGTCGTTGTGATAGTCCGAGCCGATTTCCTCCGGGGCCGATACGTCGAAGCCCAGCGAACTCACCACCGAGCGACCGCTGGGATCCTTGGCGCTAACCTCGACCAGGTAATGGCCGCCGGGCAGGGCCGGCAATCCGGGCAAGGGCACGCCCTTAATCTCCGTCTCGGGCCCGGCCGGGATTTGGATCGGGGGCACTTCGATCTCTGCCTGGTAAATGTTGGTGAGGACCGCTTCGTTGCGATAACGGATGGTCCTGCCTGCGCCCTGGATGCGGACGGGCTGCCAGTCAATGCGCCGCAGATTGATCTGCGCCTTTACCGGCTCGGGCCAGGGCTGGCCGTCGGTCCGCAACGCCGCCGCTTCGAGCTGCGGCGCCTTTCCAGCCGACAGCACATCCGCGCCGAGCCGCAAGCCCAGGTAGAAGTCGGAACTGTGCCTTACAAACTCCACGCGGCGAGAGAGAGTCTGCTGGTTGATGTCGGTGACCTCGACCAGCAGCGATGCCATGCGAGGCTGGGGCGCTGCGGCATTGACCGGCAGATCCGCAGCAATGATGAAGTTGGTCAAGCCGCCGAGCATTCCCTGGCCGCTGAGCGTGACCGTGGAGCGATTGCGGCCGGGGCGATATTCGGGGTCGGCGGCTTGGAAGGTGAAGCCGCCAAAGCGCTCAGGTTTGAACTCCGTATCCTGCGCGTCCAGCGACCACTCGACCCGGGCGCTGGAGAGCGCTTTGCCGAACAGGTAGCGGGCGGACACCGGCACCTCAATGGGCTCGCCGGCACTGAACGACGCCTTGGGCGAGAGATTGATCTCGAAGGCGTTGGGTTGAAAGTCCTCCACCTGGAAGGGGTGGACGTATTCCTTGTTGCCGAGGTGCAGGCGGGCCAGGTAGGTGCCGCGCGAGGATGCGGGCAGGGGAACCAGGGCCGACCAACTGCCCGATAGGCTGAAAGCGGCGTTGGTCTGGAAGAACGGGCGCCCGCGGGCGTCAACGCAATCCAACGTCCCGGTCAGGAGGTCGGGAACCTTCAGGTTCTGGCCGTTCCAATCCCGCACCAGCGCCGCCAGGTGCAGCGCTTCGCCCGGCCGGTACACATTGCGATCGCTGAATAACATCACGCGGCGCGCGAATTCATCTTCATCGGATCCCGTAAAGGGGACGTTGAACCGATGGAGCCACACCCGGTTCTCGGCCAGCAATGTTGCGTGGAAATCGTCGCCCAGTTGCACCGCGATCCAATCGGCGTTTGTGTTTGCCTGGAGGTGCGCCAGCCCGTTGGCATCGGTCAGCACTTCCTGCAAAGGTTCGTTTTCGTTGCTGAAGAGCCGCGCCGTTGCGCCCGGCAGCGGGCGGCCGGTGCTGTGGGAGAAGACAAAGACATCCACGCCGGCGCTCGCCGTTTTCCATACCAGCCCGAGGTCGGTGAGTTGGATCAGCGCCTGCGTGCCGAGGGCGGGGTTCGGCTTGGACTCGCCGCCCACCCGCTCCGCATCCAGGAAGACCACCCCGGTCTTGCGTCCGGCCAGCAGCAGATCCCAGCCAAGTTCCAGCCTTTCCGCGATGTCCGGCTCCGCCTCCAGGTCAAGCTGCTCGCTGAAGACCGTGCGCCCCGGCACCAGGTTGTAGTTTAGCGGCCGATACGGCTCGTCCCAGGAATCACTCTCCCGATGCTCATCCCACCGGGCAAAATAACTGCCATAGCCCCGCAATGCGTGAATTGCTGTTTGCGGGTCCATCAGCTTGGCCCGCACCCGCACCTTCGGCACGTTCACAGCCAGGAGAGGGAAGGAGCGCTTGCCGCCCGCCAGTTGGTCGCGGGCGAAGGCAGGGAAATACAATCGTGGTTCAATGCGCGGCATTTTCAGTGTGAATGTGTTTGAGCCGGACAGCTTGAACGGTTCACTGGCCTGGAAGTCCGGGCTCAGCTTGAGCGTGTAACAAGTCTGGCCCTTGAAATCCCCCTGCAGGACCACACTCGCCCCGCCAGTGCCCACGGTCAGATTCGTCGGGCAGGGGCTGAGCTCCATCCAGCCAGTGATGCCGTTTGTCACCGATTCCGGAACCTGCTTGGAAAAGAAGATCCGGATGGACGGGCCCGAGCCGATTTGGTGGTTGGCTGCAACCTCGGTGACAACGAATGGAGTGACATTGCCCACGGGCACCTCGGCTGCATCGCGTAGGTGCAAGGTTCCGACCAGGGACGGAGTTCCCGGCGCGACTACCAGGCGCCAGCCCGTGCCGAGCGGCAACGGTTGGCGCGGCGTGGCAATGAGGATGTTGGCAAGCTCCTTCGATGGCTTCTCCTCCGCCTCATTCTCCGGGCCTGAATGTTCGGAGCTTTTTGCAATGGCATACTGTTGGCTCCAGGTGAGCAGGGAAGAGTATCCGCCCAGCTCATAGACCATATCATCCCAGGTGCCTTGCCTGACATCGGCCGGAATGCGCCGGCCATTCGCATCGCGGAAGCTCATAAATGTCGCCGCCTCCCTGGCACCGACATTGGCGTTGAACGCGAGCTTGATCTCGGGATCGGAGCTGGCATTCATGTTCGCCTCGGACGGCGAGCAGGCCACCAGCCCGAATGGGGGCGTGGTCAGCGTTCTGCGCAGCGTTGCCCCGGCGGGTTGCCCGTCAGCGCGCTGCACACCGGGGGCCAGGGTGAACGTATATCGTGCATCCAATGCCAGGGGTTCCGCAGGCGTGAAGACTCCGCTGTTCGGACTCAGCCAGGTGTATGACCCTGCCAGGGGCGGGGTAATCACCAGGGGCGAGTTGGTGGTGGACACTCCAACCTGGCCGACTGCGACCATGGGCGCCTCGAACCTGAGTTCAAAGGTCATGGCCGGGCTCGGTGTTTGCGAACTCAATACCAGCTCGACACCCTGTGAGCGGTCAGCCGTCCGATGGCACCCCGCGAGCAGGGTGCCGAGCGCGGTCAGCGCGAGGATATAGAGTAATCTTCCGCCGCGCGCCGGGCGCGGCGATGACTGTGGGACGGAGGATATTAGATCAGGGCTAAGCGAAGGCGGGATTCCGATGATAGATGCGTGCATGGCAGTATTAGTTTCATTGTTAGTTACTGTTATTGGGCCATGGCGCAGCCGAAAATCATAACCATTGGGATCACTGGATACGCCAGAGCTTTTCTTTCTTGCACCTTGCTCTGTTGAGGAATCCAGGACGGGATGCAGGCTAATGCCGTTGGCTTACTCTTCCAACAGCGCGAGAATCCTATACCGCGTGGCAATGATTGTCCAGAGTTATTTTTAGATTTGCAACGGACCGCCCCGGACCGGAGCGCCGGCATCCTGCCGGCTTAAGGCAGTCGAAACTCGCCTTGCCGTCCTGCCAGATAACAGGCAGTTCTGGAGCGCGCGCGGCGTCGACAGATTCCCCATCTCAAGCGGTCATAATGCCGGCGCTTAATCCCCCGCTTCCCGCTGCAAGGCGCCCCTCTTCAGCCAGACCATCAGGATGCTGGTGTCGGCCGGAGATACGCCCGAGATGCGGGAAGCCTGGCCGAGGGTCACGGGCCGAATCTGCATGAACTTCTGGCGCGCCTCGTTCCGCAAGCTTGGGACGGTGGCATAATCGAACCCGGCCGGGATTTGCTTGTCCTCGAGGTTCTGGAACCTGGCAATCTCGTCCGCCTGGCGGGCGATGTAACCGCTGTACTTGATAGTCACCTCAACCTGAAGAATTACAGCGGCTGATAATGATGGATTGGTTGACGGTAGATCAGCGTAGCTTATCTCTGGTCGGCGAAGCAGTTGAGCTAAAGTGTGCGAACCGGATCGGGTCGCCTCGAGTCGGGCGATCTCGGCATCGATCGCAGTTTCCTTGGTGCACCACTGTTGGTGGTGCTTGGACGGGAGCAACCCAACATCATAACCTATTTGTGAGAGCCGTCGATCAGCGTTATCCTGGCGAAGCATGAGGCGATACTCTGCCCGTGAGGTAAACATCCGGTAGGGCTCCGTGGTGCCCTTGGTCACAAGATCATCAATTAACACCCCGATGTAGGCCTGATTTCGACCAAGAACGATCGGATCGAGGTTCTTTACCCGGCGCGCGGCGTTGATTCCGGCCATAAGCCCTTGCGCGGCCGCTTCCTCATACCCCGATGTGCCATTGATTTGGCCGGCCAGATAGAGATTCCGACATGCTTTCGTCTCCAGGGATGGTTTTAGTTGGGTTGGGAATACGAAATCATATTCGACCGCGTAAGCAGGCCGCAATATCTCCGCCTTCTCACAGCCGACAATGGTCTTTACCAACTCCAATTGAACATCGAACGGTAGAGATGTGGAGAATCCATTGACGTAGATTTCATCCGTGTTGATTCCCTCCGGTTCCAGGAATATCTGGTGACGCTCCTTGTGTGCGAACTTCACAATCTTGTCCTCGATGGAAGGACAATACCTTGGACCTATTCCCTGAATGGAACCTGAGTAGAGAGGCGACCTGTGAAGATTGGCACGTATGATCTGCGCCGTCGCTTCAGTCGTGCTGGTGATATAGCATGGCAACTGGCCATTCAATTGTTCCAGTATTGAGCCCGGAGGGTATTTGGAGTTGGACTTAGGTTTGCATTCACAACTCGGCTGGGAATGTTCCACGTGGAACAATGGAGGTGGGTTTAGATCGGGATGTTCCACGTGGAACAAATCGTCCTTCCAATGAGTGAAGTATGGGATGGGGTCGTCGCCAGGCTGTAATTCAGTCTTTGAGAAGTCAATGGACCTTCGGAGGATTCGTGGGGGCGTGCCGGTCTTCAACCGTCCTAGTTCGAGGCCGATCTCTCGAAGGGATGCGGACACCCCTGAAGCGGCCGCTTCACCCGATCGTCCGCCAGCTTGTTGATTCGGGCCGATATGCATGAGGCCCATCAGGAATGTTCCGGTGGTCATTACAAGGGTGCGGCATTGATATCGGACTTCCAGTGCAGTCTCAACGCCCTCTACCTGACCCTCCTTATGTAGGATCCTGGTGACCTGTCCCTGCCGTAGATCTAGATTGGTTTGACGTTCACAAATCCACTTCATCCGGAACTGGTATGCTTTCTTGTCGCATTGCGCACGAGGGGCCCATACGGCAGGACCTTTCTTCGTGTTGAGCATCCGGAACTGCAATCCGGTCATGTCCGTTGTCTTCCCCATCTCGCCGCCCATGGCGTCTATCTCCCGTGCAAGGTGTCCCTTTGCCAGACCTCCGATGGCCGGGTTGCAGGACATCTGCCCGACGGTATCTGCATTCATAGTCAGCAGGAGCGTCTGGCATCCAATCCGGGAAGCAGCTAGAGCCGCCTCAATTCCCGCATGACCGGCCCCGACTACGATTACATCGTATTGTTTTGGATAGGTGAACATCTGGCAATAGCTAGCTCGGTTCGATCAGCGCGAACGACGATCACAACATCTAAGTAACTACAGTGCAATGAGTTATGTAATTATGATAAACACGGATGAATTCAGTGGCCTGACCCTGCGCATAAAAGCGCCACCGTCCCGCTATTGCAAGCTTACTCAGAATCCAGGATGCAACACCACACAAACCATCAGGTCTGTGGGATCCCAAGCCTCATTGGTATTTGAGAAGATGGCGCCTTTGTGGGGGAACCGGTGCTCCTTGTTGTGCCGGACTTGCGGTCGTCGAGGAGTTTTGCGCTCCCGCCCGGATAACCGGTGGTGCAATGGTGGTGTCCCGGTGCATCTCCCATGAGGGTCGACCCCCATGGGAGAAACACCGTAGCGTAACCGGTGAATCGCCGCAGTATCGTCCGAAAACCACGCTCCACGACGGCGGGAAAGGCTTTTGAGGCCAGTTATTATCGCCGTCCACCAGCGACAGGCGAATGCGTCCCGGAAGAAGAACACGGGAGGGTAGCGACCGCAACGTGAATTGTTGTGGCGCGCAAGGCCGCCTGAGCGCTTACTGAGTACGCAACACGCTTATGTATATATACTTACGTCACGCTATCTGCACGACCATGTTATGACTGCCGTAAGGATTCAGCACACGCAGAGTGCATTCCGGGTCATCGCACCATTCATTGTCCACGATGAAGCGGTAATGGTGCTTGCCCGGCGGCAGTTCGATGGTTGCCGTCCAGATGCCGTCCTTTGACTTCTGCATCGGGATGCCTCGTCGTTGCCAGTGGGTGAAGTCACCAACCAGCAGGACGCTCATGGCTTCCGGTGCCGAAAAGCGGAATGTTTGCTTCTTGGGAGTTTCTATTTGCCGTGCCATACACCAATGTCCTTTCCTCAACTCGTTTGGTTTCCCTCGCGGTTTCGAGTCTGCCACAGCAGGCCCTCCGTCACCGGGCTTTGGCCGGGAGTTTAATCGGTTCAAAGCCAGCCTCTCAGACTGAGATCAGCTGATTCAAATCTGCCCCAGCTTTTCCCGATGTCAAATGGGCGGAGAGGAACTGTTTGGGCTCGCAGGCGAGGGTTTTTCATACTTGGTTTGGCAGGCGATTGGGGCTATTCTGCTGGGAATTATGGAACTCTTTAAGCGCATTCTAAAGATTGCCGTGGATGGCGGAGCGTCCGACGTGCATGTTAAGATCGGGACGCCGGTGATTTTCCGGATTAATCGGCAGCTCATCGCCATCGAATGCCCGTTTCCCACCGAGGACTGGATGAACAACGTCGTGCAGCAGGTGACCCCGGCACACTTGCGCCA
>JAPLUA010000062.1 GCA_026397855.1 Verrucomicrobiota bacterium
ATAACGATGAAACCGGACCTGACGAGAAGCCCACACCGCATCCCATCCAACAGGGCACACGCTCTGGCGCGCGCACTGCCGGCCTGCCGCCGCACGGCTTTTACGCTGATCGAACTACTGGTGGTCATCGCCATCATCGCGATTCTCGCCGCGTTGCTTTTGCCCGCCCTCGGCAAGGCCAAGATCAAGGCGCAGGGCATCTCATGCATCAATAACCTGAAGCAGATGCAGCTATGCCAGGTGCTTTATGCCGACGACAACAACGACCGGCTGGTGGCGAGCTGGGCGACCAGCGACCCGAAGCTGACTTGGGCGGCAGGCGACTTGCGGAATGCGCTTGAAGCCACCAATGTCGCCTATACCACCGGGGCTTTGCTCGGGCCTTACGCGAGAGCGGCATCCGTCTACAAGTGCCCGGCGGACCGCGCGACGGTCAATAATGTGCCCCGGGTGCGCAGCCAGTCCATGAACGTGTTCTTCGGCGGAAAGGGAGATGGCAGCCCCGCTTCCACACGGGTGGACACAACCACCCACAATTTCTTTGCCAAGTCCAGCAACATCATGAAGCCGTCCGGCATCTGGGTATTATGGGATGAAAACCCGGGCACGGTGGATGACTGCTACGGGGTGGTGGATGTCAGCGCGGCCGGCATATCAATCGAGCAAGCTATTGGTGAATTCCCCGGCCAGCTATCACAACAACGCCGGCGGCCTCTCTTTTGCGGACGGCCATGCCGAAATCAAACGCTGGGCCGGCCCCGGGGTGTTTCAAGGGACCTACAATGTGGCCGGCGGCAAGGACTACGACTGGCTGGCGGAAAGGACGACTTATGCGAAATAGCTCTATGGTGAAGGAAGGTTTCCTCGCCTCGCTGCCGCCGACTCCCCCGGGCAAGCGTTTTGCCCTGGATCCTGCCACGGCCCGCGTCAGCGTCGTGCCGAGATGATTTCCAATGCCCGCCATGTCTTCAACAAAACCAAACTCCCAGATAGATTAACAAAACAACAATCCAACAACCCGTATGAGTTCCAACAACAGACATACCCTCCCGCGCATGCCAGAGCGCTTTGCGCCTTCTCCGATGCCTATTCAGTTCCTGCTGGTCCTTGCACTGGCGGTGTTCGCGGCCGCGATGGCTCCCCGAACCGCCGCAGGCGCCACCGCCACCTGGGATGGGGGCGGCGCAGATGCTATCTGGGGCACCGCCAACAACTGGAACCCCAATGGCGTGCCGACGTTCGACAACACTCTCGACGTCGTGTTTAACACGGTTGGGGCGGCGGGGCTCGTTAACGCCATCGGCGTGAATCGCACCATCCGCTCGCTGACGTTCACCGCCGATGCCGATGCCAATGTCACCATCCATACAGCGGCAACGACGGTTCCCGCCACCGCCCGGGTTCTGACGTTTGATGCCGACGTCGGCAACGCCACAGTCACCGTGGACAGCGGCGCGGCAGGCAGCTTCGTCATCGGCACGGGCGTCGGCTCGATTACCCTCGCGGACACGCTGGCAGTGAACGTGAATGACATCGGCGAGGTGAGATTTGACCGGCCCGTCTCCGGCGCCGGAGGAATCACCAAGAACGGTATTGGGCGGCTGTTCCTCCGCCAAAGCAATTTCTACACCGGTGCCACCACCATCAATGCGGGCGTGGTGTGCACCGGCGGCAATACGGGCGGCTTCGGCGATGCCGCCACCTCCGGCCCCATGTACCTCAACGGTGGAACCATCGCCAACAGCTCCGCCACCAGCCGTCCGATCTACAACAATGTCACGATGGGCGGCGACTTCGCCATCGGTGGCCACCCCTCCTACGGCTCCGGGCTGCTCACCTTCTCCGGAATGTTCAACCTCGGCGCCGCCACCCGCGTCCTGACGGTCAACAGCCCCGTGACAATTTCCGGCGTCGTGAGTTCCGGGGGCCTCACCAAAGCGGGCTCGGCCCTGCTCACACTTTCCGGCGTCAACACCTACACGGGCGACACGACGATCTCTGCGGGCACGCTGACCCTGGAGGACAATGCCCAGCTTAAGTTCGTCATCGGAGCCAGCGGCGTGAACAACAAGCTCAGCGGGACCGGCACATTGAATCTGAACGGCGACTTCAACTTCGACCTGAGCGGCGCCAGCAGCAATGCCGGCGATTCCTGGATGGTTGTGGACGTGGGCACGCTGGCGGCAACCTTCGGGAGCACATTCACCGTCGTGGGTTTCACCGACAACCTCGACAATACCTGGTCGAGCGGCAGCTACCGGTTTAGTGAGCTCACAGGCTCGCTGGTCGTCGTGCCCGAGCCCAATGCCCTGACGTTGCTGGGCCTGGGCCTGACGGTTGCGTGGGCCGCGCGCAGGCAGCGCCTCCATGCGGCAGCCGGCTCTGATCGCACGAATTGACCCCCGCATCATCTTCCAACGCAAACCCAAGATCCCAAGAACATCCATATGAAGACTCGCTCCATCATTCACCTCGCATCGGCCGTTCTATCCGTATTCGCCGTGCTCGCCACCGCCCTCGCGCCGCAAGAATCGCCGGCGGCCACGTATTATTACGACAACGACTCCAGCACGCCCGGGTTTGGAACAGCGGGCGGCACCTGGGCGGTGCCGACTCCCGGACCGATACCCGGGTGGACCACGGATGCAACCGGCTCGACCATTCCGGGAAGCATCAGCACCACCACGTCTGACCCGATTAACTTCGGCAACGGCGCGACCGGCCTTGGGGCCGGCACCGTGACGATGAGCGGGACGTTGAGTTCCAGCAACATCACCTTTGCCTCCGGATCCGGCGCGATCGTTCTCTCCGGCGGCACGTCCCTCACTTTGCCCGCCACCGCAGTCATCACCGTCAATAACAGCTCCGACACCATCGCCACACCGCTCGCCGGTGCGATCACCGGCCTCATCAAGGCGGGCGCGGGCACACTGATCCTGTCCGGGGCCAATGCCGTTTCCGGGACCCTGACGCTTAACAGCGGGGAACTGCAGCTCAACGGCGGCTCTTTCAACCTGGGGGCAAAGGCGGTCGCCCTTACGACCGCCACGAGCACCAGCCAACAGGCGGTTCTCAACCTCGTGAACGGCAGCCTGACCAATTCGGTGTCAGACTCCATTGGCTTCGGCACAAACGCCGTCGGCGTCATCAAGCTGAGCAACGGCAATTACGCCAAGACCGGCACTGGCAGCGCGTGCAGCTTTAATCTCGGCAGTGGCAGCGGAAAAACGAATTATGGCGCCTTCCTGATGTCCGGCGGCAATGCGATGCTTGGCGGCGAATTCAACATGGCCAGGGATGGCGCGGGCGCGTCGGCGCTCGTCAGCCTGTCGGGGGGCACCTTGTCTTGCAGCAACTACGCCACCGTCGGGCGCGAGGGGTTGGGTGTGTTCGATATCTCCGGGGGCATCTTCGTCCGGGGCAGCAGCGCCCTCAACAGGTTCTACATGGGCCGCACAGCGGGGCAATTCGCCCAAGTCACCATCCGCGGCACCGGCACGGCGAACTTCGATGATAATGCCGGTTTCTACTTCGCCAACAGCGCCACGCCGGTTTTGGCGGGCGTGGTCAATCTTATGGCGGGCGGCACGTTCATCAGCCGGGTGGGGATCACCTGGAACGCCAACCCCGGCAGTTTGGGCCACTTCAATTTCAACGGCGGCACGCTGCAAGCTAGCGGTTCGTCGGCAACCTACTGGAACGGTCTTTGGACCGCGTGCTATATCTACAGCGGCGGCGCCACCATTGATTCGCAGGGCAACAACATCACCATCGCCCAGCCGTTCCTGGTCCCGACGGGCAATGGCGTGACTTCCATCACCGGCGGCACTGGTTCCGGTTACCTGGCCCCGCCCGTCGTCAGCATCAGTGGGGACGGCACGGGTGCGACGGCGATCTCCCAGGTTGACTCCAGCGGCAACGTCACCAACGTCCTTATCACCAATCCCGGCGTGAATTACACCACCGCTGCAGTCGCTTTGATTGGCGGCGGCGGCACCGCCAGCGGTTGGACGGCAGCCATCGGCGCGAATGTGACCACCGGCGGCCTGACCAAGCTCGGTTCCGGCACGCTGACGCTCTCGGGGGCCAGCACCTACCAGGGCGCGACCCGGATCGGCGCGGGCGTATTGGCGATCGCGGCGGGGAATTACCCGGCTTCCAGCGCGCTGACCCTGAGCAATAATGCCACATTGAATCTCGACGTCACCGGCGGCGCCTCCACCCTGGCCTCGCCGAGCCTGACCCTGGGGACGAACACGACACTCAATCTCAGCTACGGCGCCTTGGCGGGCAATCCTTTCCAGCCGGCCATCAGCGATGCCACCATCAATGCCGGCACCGTGCTCACGGCGAACGGCACGAACATCGTGATCAACCTTTCCGGCCTGGGCTTCACGGCAGGTCAGGTCCCGATCATCAAGTACAGCGGCAGCATCGGGGGAAAAGGCTTTGCCGCGTTCAAGCTCGGCACCTTGCCGTCCGGTGTCCCGGCCACGTCCCAACTGGTGAACAACACCGCCAACAAGTCCATTGATCTGAGCATCCCGCTTGTCAACACGTTGACCTGGAACGGCACCAATTCCGACTGGGACATCAACACCACCTTCAACTGGAAGGATTCGCTGTCGAGCCCCTCGGTTTACAAGCAATACGGCACGACGAACATTTACGGCGACGTAGTCACCTTTGACGACACCTTGTCCAATCCGTCGCAGACCAGCATCAACCTCACCACGACACTGCGCCCGACCGTCGTGAACCTGTCCGCTGCAAGCACAACCTATGGCTTCGGCGGTTCCGGCAAGCTGAGCGGCGGGAGCTTTTTGAACGTCAGCGGCGGAGCCACGGTGACCATCAGCACGGCCAACGACTATACCGGCGGCAGCACCTTGAGCGCAGGCACGGTTCTTGTGGGCAACGATGCCGCCCTCGGTGCCGGCACGGTCACGCTGGCAGGGGCGGTTCTGGCTTCGGACAGCGCCGCACCCCGGACGTTGGCCAACGCGGTTAGCATCCTTGCGGACACAACTCTTGGCACCGGGTCGTCGAGCGGCGCGCTGACACTGGCGGGCCCGGTTTACCTGGGCGGCATCGCGCACGAGCTCACCCTGGAGAACAATGTGGCCTTGACCGGGCCGGTCTCCAACGGGGGCATCAGCAAATCCGGTGCGGGAACGCTGACGCTGGACAATGCCGGCACCGTGCTTTCGGATACCATCTGGATCAATGCTGGCAAAGTGACGCTCAACAACGGCACGTTCACCGGCCCATTCAACGTGGCGCCCATCATCAACCAGACTGCCGTCATTGAGATCGGGAACGCCAACATTACCAACACCGCCCAGAACAACATCGCCACGGCCCCCAATAACGTGGGGGTGGTCAAACAGAGCGGCGGCAGTTTTGTCGAGTCGGGGGTCATGGCTTTCGGGGCGTCTTCCAGCTCGGCCGCCTACCTGATGTCCGGCGGCTATGCCTACTTTGGCGGTGACACGAGGCTGGACTACAATGGTGCCGTGGGGCTCATCAGCCAGTCGGGTGGCACGATGGTTTCAGCCAACTATTTCAGCCTGGCCCGCGATGGCGGCCTCGGGGTGTATGACCTCTCCGGTGGCACGCACTATCGCCCTGCCACCGCCGTGAACCGGTTTTACATGACCCGCACGGAAGGCAGCACTGCCCAGGTCAACATCCGGGGAACCGGCACCATGGACATTGAGGACAGCCTCGGCCTTTCCTTTGCCAATGACTATACCAACACCGCTTATGGGTGCGTAAATATCCTGAGTGGCGGCACGCTCATCAGTCGCGCCGGGCTCTACTTTGGAAACACCGGCGCAGCCACCGTCGGCTACGTCAACTTCAACGGCGGCACGTTGCGCGCCAGCGGCAGCAAGGCAAATTACTGGTCCGGCTGGACCGGGGGCTATATCTATGGCGGCGGAGCCACCATTGACTCACAAGACAACACCATCGGCATCGGCCAGACGCTCCTGGCCCCGACCGGCAGCGGCGTGGCCTCGATCACCGGCTTCAGCGGTTCCGGCTACCTGTCCCCGCCGGTGGTGAGCATCACTGGCGATGGCACGGGAGCCACGGCGGTTGCGCAGATTGATGACAGCGGCAACGTCACCAGCATCCTCGTCACCTGTCCCGGCGTGAACTACACCTACGCTTCCGTCACCCTGAATGGCGGCGGCGGCAGCGGCAGCGGCGGGACAGCAAACCTCGGCGCCAATGCAACCACCGGCGGTTTGACCAAGCTCGGCTCGGGGACGCTCACCCTCTCCGGCACCAACACCTACGGCGGCCTGACCGCGGTGGGCAATGGCACGCTGGTGCTGGGCAAGGCCCACGCAGCGCCGGGGAACATCACCGTGGCCGATGGCGCGACCCTCGGCTGCTGGTCTGACACTCCGGGCGCGAGCGTCAGGCTGCCGAGTGCCACGCTCGGGGTCGGCACGGGTGCCGGCTTGCTAGCCCGGTTCACTGGAAACACCGGCAATCCGGCCACGCCCGCCGGCTATATCACCAACCTCACCCTGAACGTTTCCACGCCTGTCAGTGTTTTGTGCAGCGGCATCCAGGCCGGGGCCATTCCGCTCATTCAATACTCAACGCTTGGCGGCGCGGGAAGCATCACGACCGGCACGCTGCCGCAGGGCGTCGTAGGCGCGATCACCAACAACACCGCGACAAAGACCATCGAGCTTGTGATCACCAGCATCGCACCGATCGTCTGGTCGGGCGCCAATGGCACCAGTTGGGACATCAACGTGACGACGAACTGGCTGATCGGAGCCGCGCCGAAAACCTTCCTGGACGGCAGCGGCGTGCTCTTTGACGACACCGCCGTAAATCCCTCGGTCATGATTACGCAAGCCGTCAGCCCCGGCAGTATTGTCTTCAGCAACAACGCCCTTGCCTACACCGTCACCACGAGCGGCTCCGGCGCATTGGGTGGGGCCGCCGGGCTTGTCAAAGCCGGGACAAACAGCCTGATTCTCTCCGGTGCCAACACTTATCTCGGACCTACCCTCATCAGCGCAGGCACTCTTGAAGTCGGCATTGGCGGCACTGCCGGGAGTCTCCCGACGGGGGGGAGCATTCAAATTGATGCGGGCGCCACCCTGGTCCATAACCGCTCTGACACCGCCGGCTTCGGCAGCCAGAACATTTCCGGCAGCGGCACCTTGAACAAGATCGGCAGCAGTGATGGCCCTGGCCTCACCGGCACCAATCAGCGTCTATGTCGCCCCGGGCGCCAGGCTGGCGATCGGCAGCGGGTTCAACAGCGGTTACGCCACCATCGGCAACCTTACCGGCGGGGGAGATGTCAACGCGTCATACACGTCCGGAGCCGGGACGCGCGGCCTGCAGGTCAACCAGACGACTGATGGCACTTTCGCCGGGGTGATCGCGGATGGAACCAGCAGCCGCCTTGTCGCCCTGACAAAGACCGGCCCAGCCGCGCTGACCCTCAGCGGCACCAGCACCTATACCGGCCCCACGGCGGTGAGCAACGGCACGCTTATCGTCAACGGCGCAATCAGTGGCAGCGCCGTGGCGGTCGAGGCCGGAGCGGCCCTGGGCGGCAGCGGAACGCTGGCAGTCAGCGTCAGTTTCGCCGCGGGCTCTGTTGCCACGAACAACGTCGGATCGCCCCTCACCGTTGGCACCCTGGACATGGCCGGCAATGGCGCCATGCACGTCGCCACCGCCTCACCCATCGGGGCTGGGGAATACCCGCTGATCAGCTACACCACGCTGACCAGCAGCGGGCAGTTCACCACCCTGCATATCGGTGGCGCCGGCCTGGCACCAGGCACGACCGCCAGCGTTGTCTTCACCAACAGCGCCGTTGCCTTGAGCGTGGTTGGAGGCAGTCCCGCTGCCACCAACATCACTTACACCGTCAATGGCGGCCAACTGGTGTTGGACTGGCCCGCTGGCCAGGGCTGGATGCTCCAGTCCAACTCGGTGAGCCTGGTCAGTCCCAACTCCTGGTTCAACGTCACCGGCGCCACGCCGCCATTCACCAACACGGTCAACCCGGCGAACCCGCCGGTGTTCTACAGGTTGAAGTACTGATGAGTGAAGGATGGAGGCGGATGGCAGCAGTGCCATCCGCCTGCTCCTATTGCTGAGACTCACCGGCATGCACTACATGAAAAGCTCCCCTGCCCCTTCGCCTCCCTCTCCCCTTCAGAAGGGGAGAGGGGTCCCCTTGTTCGCAAGCCACGGTCCACGAAACGAGCCTCCTCTCCCCTGCCCTCCTCCCGCGGCGGGAGGAGAGGGAGAAGATGATCCTCCCATGAAGAACTCGTGAGACTTAGAGGAATGAGCCTTGTGCAGCGCGCCACGCCTTTTGCTGCTTGCCGGGCGCTGGTTGCGGGATTGCTGCTCCTGGCCGGCTCCCGTGCCCTGTCGTCCACCAACCTGTTTACGAGCGGGCAGAATGGCTACAACACCTACCGCATCCCGACGCTGTATGAGACCACCAACGGGGTCTTGCTCGCTTTCTGCGAAGGCCGCAAGAATTCATCGAGCGACACCGGCGACATTGACACCCTCCTGCGGCGAAGCTTTGACGGCGGCCTGACCTGGACAACGCAGCAGGTGGTCTGGAGCGATGGTGCCAACACCTGCGGCAACCCGACGGTGGTGCAGGATCGCACCAACGGCCGCATCTGGCTGTTCCTGACCTGGAACAACGGCCAGGATACGCAGGCCGCGATTCAGGCCGGCACCAGCATTGACGTGCGCAAGATCTATTCGTGCTTCAGCGACGACAGCGGCGCGACGTGGTCGGCTCCCGTCAGCCGCTTTGGGGAAGTGCAACCGCCGACCATCCGGTGGGACGCAACCGGTCCAGGCCGCGGCATCCAGATCGTGAGCGGCAGCTACCCCGGCAGGCTGATCATTCCGGCCAACGGCAGGAATATTCAGAGCGACGATCACGGTCTGACCTGGAGCCAGAGCACGTGGTTGCCGGGCGGCTCCAGCGAGTCGCAGGAAGTGGAGATTTCAGGCGGGGTGCTGCTGCGCAATGACCGGGCGACGGGAGGGAACGCCGCATACAACGCCCGGATCTTTTGCCGCAGCGCCAATCAAGGCGCGTCATGGGGGGCGCTGGAAATCCGGCAGGACCTCCCCTGCCCCGTTTGCCAGGCGAGCACGATTGCCGTGGCTCACCCTGACGGCATGAACGGCCGGATGCTGGTATTTGCCAACCCATCGGCCACCACGCGGGTCAACATGACCATCCAGTGCAGCCTGGATGACGGTGTCACCTGGCCTTTCAGCCGGCAGGTCTATTCGGGCTCCTCGGCCTACTGCTGCCTGACGCCCATTGGCAGCACCTACGTCGGCCTGCTCTATGAGCGGGACAGTTACGGCCGGATCACCTTTGACAAGTTTGCCATGGACCAGCTCGCTCCAAGCTCACGAATCTCCACCTGGGACGGCGGCGGCGCGGATGTGTCCTGGGGAACGGCGGCGAACTGGACCAACCATGCGACGCCCACATTCGACAGCGGGCTTGATGTCGTGTTTCATTCCGTCGGCGCGGGCAAACTGACCAATGCCATCGGGGCTGACCGGACAATCCGGTCGCTGACCTTCAACGCCGATGCGGATAGCGACGTCGGCATTTACCTGGCAGAAGCCATCAGCTCCCCGGCAACCAATCTTGTGCTGACTTTCGCTGCCGGGGGCGGCAGCGCGACAAACACGGTGGCGACCGGCGCAGCAGGGAGTTTTACCATTGGAGTCGGTGGAAGCGGCGGACCAGGTTCCATCACCCTGGCTGACAATCTGATCGTGAACCATAACGGCAGCGGCGAACTGAGGTTTGATCGCCCCATTTCCGGGCCCGGAGGCATCACCAAGCTTGGAAGCGGGCGGCTCTACCTGCGGCAGAGCAATCTTTACACCGGCAGCACCGCCATCAACGCGGGAACAGTCATTACCGGCGGCAATACGGGCGCGTTCGGCGACGCCACCACCTCCGGACCCTTGTATCTCAATGGCGGAACTGTGGCCAACAGCACCGCTGCCAGCCGCCCGGTTTACAACAATGTCACCATGGGAGGCGACTTCACGGTTGGCGGCGTGGCTGGATACGGGGCCGGTTTGCTGACCTTCTCCGGCTCCTTCAATCTCGGCGGCGCCGCCCGCACGCTCACCATCAACAGCCCCGTCACCCTGTCCGGCGCGGTCAGCAACGGCGGCCTGGCAAAATCCGGCCCGGAAACCCTCACGCTTGCGGGCGTCAACACCTACACCGGCCAGACCGTTGTCTATGCCGGCACACTGCAACTCGGAGACGGCGCCGGCAGTGGCAGCCTGGATGCTGCCACCGCCATCGCCATCGGTCCCGGTGGCATCTTCCAATTCAGCCGCACCAACAATCTCAGTTCCTTCGCCAACAATCTTTCGGGCATTGGCACCCTCATCAAAACCAATACCGGCGAACTCGGGCTAACCGGCACCAATTCCTTTTCCGGCACTTTGGACATCCAGCAAGGGAAGCTCGGCTTGTCCGGCGCGGCCTGTGTTAATGGCGCTCCCGATGTCAACGTCGCTTCCGCTGGCACCTTGAGCGTCGGTTCCGGTTTCCTCGGCGGGGTTGCGAACATCGGCAACCTGTCTGGCCAGGGTCGGGTTGATCCCGTATATGGCCAGGGAACAGCCCTCCGCACCCTGCAGGTCAACCAGGAGGCCGACGCCACTTTCTCCGGCGCTATCGCAGACGGCACCTACGGGCGCGTCCTGGCCCTCACAAAAGCCGGTCCGGCCACGCTCACGCTGTCCGGCACGAACACTTACGGTGGCGGGACGGCGATGGGCGGGAATGGCAGCATCGGGGGCCGGGTCGGCATCGAGAGTGGCGGCACCTTGTCCCCCGGCACTGCCATCGGCACGCTGACAATAAACGGCAGCCTCGATCTGGCGGGCACGACGTGGATGGAGGTCAACCCCACCAACCGACAGTGCGATTTCGTCCAGGGTCTAACGAATCTCACCTATGGCGGCGCGCTGGTCGTCAGCAATGTCGCCGGTCCGGCCAACCCGCCCGAGGTGGGGCAGAACTTCCAGCTTTTCGCGGTGCCGGCGGCGCGCTCCGGTAACTTCAGCAGCATCACTCCCCCCTTGACCGGGGGGCGGACCTGGAACTTCAACCCGACCAACGGCATGTTGAGCGTGGTGAGTGGAACCGCAACTCGCCCGACCAACATCAGTTGCCGTGTGATCAACGGGATCGTCTTGCTGGCCTGGCCCTCCTCCCACCTGGGCTGGATTGCCCAGTCCAACGCCCTGAACGTGGCGAATCCGGCCAACTGGCTTGATATTCCCGGATCGTCCGGCGTGACGAACTTGAATGTCATCCCCAGCCCGGCCAGGACGAGCGTGTTCTATCGCCTGCGATCACCGTGACAGGGCAGGCCCTAACCGAACTTATGAGAAAGCAAGTAATTCAAATCGCGCGCATCGCCGCCCTGGCGGCCGGGCTTGCCCTGGTATCCGCCGGCGCAAATGCGAGCTCCGCGCCGGAAGCGGTGCCTGCGAGCGAACCGGTATTCATCAGCGGACAGGGCGGCTATCACACCTACCGCATCCCCGCGCTGGCAGTGACCCCCCGGGGCACCGTCCTGGCCTTTTGTGAAGGGCGCAGGAACTCGGGCGGGGACAGCGGCGACATTGACCTGGTGCTCAAACGCTCGGGGGACCACGGCCAGACCTGGAGCGACCAGCAGGTCGTGTGGAACGATGGCGGCGACACCTGCGGCAACCCCTGCCCCGTCGTGGACCGCGAGACGGGCACGATCTGGCTGGTGATGACCTGGAACCGCGGCGACGACCATGAGAACCAGATCATTGCTGGAACCAGCAAGGACACGCGGCGCATCTTTGTCAGCAGCTCCGGCGACGATGGCCGCACCTGGTCCCGACCGCGCGAAATCACCGCGGATGTGAAGTCAACCAACTGGACCTGGTATGCCACCGGCCCGGGCAACGGCATCCAGATCGAGCGCGGTCCCCGGCAGGGCCGGCTCATCATCCCCTGCGACCATATCGAGGCGGACACAAAACACTACTACTCGCACATCATCTATTCGGATGACCACGGGAAAACCTGGAAGCTAGGCGGCTCGACGCCCGAACCCCAGGTTAATGAGTGCGAGGTGGTGGAACTCTCCGGCGGAAGGCTGATGCTCAACATGCGCAATTATGACCGAGCAAAGAGGAGTCGCCAGGTGGCCATCAGCGAAGACGGCGGATTGACCTGGAAGGAGCAGCGGTTTGACGAGGCGCTGATCGAGCCGATTTGCCAGGCCGCCATAGAGCGCTATCGTTGGTCGGCTCAAGGCAAGCCCGGTGTTATCCTGTTCAGCAACCCGGCCAGCGCGAATGGCCGAAAGAATATGACCATCCGCGCCAGTTTTGACGACGGCCAGACCTGGCCCGCGTCGCGCGTGCTGCATGCGGGGCCAAGCGCCTATTCCGGCCTGGCCGTGCTCGGTGACGGACGGATCGCCTGCCTTTTCGAGGCCGGCTCCACCAATGCCTATGAGAAGATCGTCCTGAGCCGTTTCCCTTTGGATTCGCTCGGTGGTCCGCGCCCGGAGCAATCGGGTGCCACTGGCGGCGCCCGGGATGCCGCTAAAGCGACTGCTCGCAGATGAGAATGCCCCCCGCAGCATGAGCGACCTCTCCAAGATCACGACCCGGGCATGGCTGGTCGTGGCGCTGCTTTGGCCGGTGGCGTGCCTGAATTATCTGGACCGGCTGATGATCACAACGATGCGCGACTCCATCAAGGCGGAGATCGCGATGACCGATGCGCAATTTGGCCTGCTCACCTCCGTCTTCCTGTGGGTCTATGCGCTGCTGAGCCCGTCGGCAGGGTATCTGGCCGACCGTTTCAGCCGGGGCAAGGTGATCGTCGGCAGCCTGTTCGTCTGGTCTGCGGTAACCTGGCTCACGGCCCACGCCCAGGACTTCAACCAGTTGCTGTTGGCCCGCGCGTTGATGGGGGTGAGCGAGGCGTGCTACATCCCGGCGGCGCTGGCGCTGATCACGGATTATCATCGCGGCCCGAGCCGTTCGTTGGCAACCGGTCTGCACATGAGCGGACTTTACGCCGGCGCGGCGCTCGGCGGGCTGGGCGGGGTGCTGGCGGAGCACTTCAGGTGGCAGAGCGCGTTCAACCTCTTCGGCATCATCGGAATCGTTTACAGCGTGGTGCTGATCCTCACGCTCAAGGAAGCGCCGGTGGCGGCGGTCGAAGCGCGCCCGGCTGGCGGCAAGCCGGAGGAAAAACCCAGCCTGTCCGCCGCGCTCGGCTACCTCTTCCGGCAGCCCTCGTTTTGGGCTTTAGTCAGCTACTTCGGCCTGCTGTCCATCGCCAACTGGGCTATCTATGGCTGGCTGCCAACCTACATGGGCCAGCAGTTCAAACTGGGCCAGGGCGCAGCCGGCATGTCCGCGACCGCATACATCCAGGCGGCGTCCCTCGCCGGCGTGTTGATTGGCGGCGTGTGGGCCGACCGCTGGTGCCGCGGCAACCTCCGCGCGCGGGTATTTGTGCCTGCGATCGGATTCTGCGCGGCGGCGCCAGCGCTGTACCTGTCGGCCTCGACCAGCGCGCTGGCGGTGGCGGTGGCGGGGCTGCTTGTGTTCGGCCTGGCGCGCGGATTTGGCGACGCGAACAACATGCCCGTTCTCTGCCAGATTGCCCCGGCGCGCTACCGCGCCACAGGCTATGGCGTCATGAATCTCGTCGCCTGTGTCCTGGGCGGCGCGATGACCTACGTGGCCGGGGCGCTCAAGGATGCGAACGTGGGCCTCGAAAAGGTATTCCAATGCTGCGCTGGCGGCCTGGTCCTGGCTGTGCTGGCACTCTTGCTGGTAAAGCCCAGGAAGGAGCTGGAGAATGCTTGAGCCGGAAAACAGCAACAGGCGGCCCGACCAGCCGAATGCTCACCCTGAAGGAGTCATCCTTTTCAAATGAGACCGCTCGCGGCCAGCCAGATTCGTGGCAACTGGGCCACCCTGATCACAGCATGGAACGTGGACGACTCGCTGGATCTCGGGCGCGTAGCGGCGGAAATTGACGTGCTCGTCGCCGCGCGGGTGGACGGCATTTACTCCAACGGAACAGCGGGTGAGTTCCATGCGCAGACCGAGGAGGAGTTCGACCGAATCTCGGAGTGTTTGGCCGAAAAATGCAATGCCGCCGGGATGCCGTTCCAAATCGGCGTCAGTCACATGAGCGCCCAGATTTCTCGCGAGCGCCTGCGGCGGGTCGTGCCGCTGTCCCCGAGCGCGGTGCAGGTGATCCTGCCTGATTGGTTTCCCGTGACCGAGGACGAGGCGGTGGCGTTTCTGGAGGGGATGAGCGAGGTGGCGAACGGCATCGGCCTGGTGCTCTACAATCCGCCGCACGCCAAGCGGGTTTGGAATCCTGAGCAGATCGGGCGGCTGGCAGCGCGTGGGCGCGCGTTGACGGGGATCAAAACCGCCGGCGGCGACGACGCCTGGTATGCCTCCATGCGCCAGCATCAGGCTCGGATTAGCGTGTTCGTGCCCGGCCATCTTCTGGCCAGCGGCGTCCAACGCGGCGCACACGGAGCTTACTCAAACGTGGCGTGCTTGAATCCAGCCGCCGCCGAGCGCTGGACCGATCAGATGCGGACGGACTTGCCCGGCGCACTCGAAGTGGAGCAACGGCTGCGGCGGTTCATGGACGCGTGTATTGCGCCCTTCATCACGGAGCAGAAATACTGCAACGCCGCCTGCGACCGCTTCATGGCTCTGCTCGGCGGTTGGGCCGACGTCGGCGATAAAATGCGCTGGCCCTATCGCTCCATTCCGGCCAGCGAGGCCACCCGGATTCGTCCGATCGCCCAGGAATTGGTTCCGGAGTTCATCAAGCCATGAGCCAGCAACCGTCGGCCATGACTTCCCGCGAACGCGTCACCGCGGCACTGAACTGCGAAGAGAGAATTCGACACTATTTACGCACACGGCCGGTTCGTCACGTCCGCCGCCTTTTGCTTTCGAACAGACCGATTATGCACCCCCCCCTTCTAGGCATCGTAATCATCCTCGGGCTTGCGCGAGTTCTGGCCACCGCGAGTCCGTTGCTGGAGCGAACCAATCTCTTTGAGTCGTGGACGGGCGGCTACGGCCTGTTTCGCATTCCCGGCGTGGTGGTCACGGCCAAGGGAACGGCGCTGGCGTATTGCGAGGCGCGGCGGAGCGGCAGCGATT
>JAPLUA010000549.1 GCA_026397855.1 Verrucomicrobiota bacterium
CTCGGGCGCGAAGAGTGGATAGCGCAGAGGGGAGAGAGAAGAAGGAAGATCCCAGCTAGGCAAGCCGTCCCGATCTCCTATCTTCATTCTCCCATCTCCGATGCAAAATAGCAGCCTATGACATTCGAAGACTTGGAGAGTTGGCAGCAGGCCAGGCAGTTGGCGTCCAGCGTATCTTACGTGATTGAGGACAACTATCCGAAGTTAGCAACAGAAGCCGTGGAACTCCGCAAGAAGGCGATTGGTGCCGGCCAACTCGTAGGCGGCCTCCTCCGCTCCACAGAATCCCGCAAGACGAGGATATTGAGCCTTCTCTCTCCCTGCCGCAATGAGCGACACCGTCATCCAAGTTGACCGCCTCTGGAAAAAGTACCGCCTAGCCGTCCTCGGCACCGGCACCCCAATGCCGACCCAACCTGTGATCTGGGGCTTGCTGGGCTTGGCGTTTTCTGCGATACTTGGGAACCAATATGGATATCACGCTGCCACTCGATCAAATGACCAGCGAGGAAAAGCTCCGCACGATGGAGGCATTGTGGGCGGATTTGAGTCGCAATGAAGAAGACATCCACTCTCCCGCATGGCACGGGCAAGTTCTGGAGGATCGGGATGCCCGTGTCCAATCTGGCCAGGAGAAATTCATGGATTGGGAGACCGCCAAGCAAGAACTTCGCGACCGGCTGAAATGACGATCGTTATCCTGCCTTCGGCAAGAGGGGATCTTGCGGCGGGCTCTGCGTTTTAAAATATGCGGCTGGGTTTACGGCGATGATGGACGACCTGCGAAAGCGTCAGGAGCAATCGGGCCGAAAGATCATACGGATTAGCCTGCAACCCCGGCGCGTTTCCAAACGCGCAAGCAGAGTGGCGTCCGCTGCATGAGTATTGTCCTGGTTATGATAGCCAATGATCAGGAGTTAAAAGCAACCCAGGAACGCATCACCCGCTTTCAAGGCTGGCTGATGCAAATGCGCAAGACAGCTCGCCCTGAAGAACTCGAAGCAGTTGGCGGCGGCTATCGGCTTGAAATTGAACGAATGCAAGCTGAAGTAATGGACTACCTCCTGCATCCGCCTGCTGAGGTGCCTGTGTCCCAGGCAGCCTGACGCAATGACCTGCGGATGGTGCCCTCTCCGCTCTCCAATCTCCAATCTCCTATCTCCTGCCCCCCCCCTGTCGCCCGTGAAGACCGATTACGACAGCCCCTGGAAGGATATCCTCGAAACCTACTTCCAGCCCGCGCTGGAGCTTTGCTTCCCGCAGATCGCCCGGCAGATCAACTGGAGCAAGGGCGTGCAGTTGCTCAGCAAGGAATTCCAGAAGATTGTCCGCCGGTCCGAGCTTGGCCGGCGCAGCGTGGACGTGCTGGTTCAGGTGTGGTCGGTAGCTGGCGCTGAGCAATGGGTTCTGCTGCATGTCGAAGTGCAGGCCCAGCGCGATCCCGAGTTCCCGCGCCGGATGTTCGACTACTACTCGCGGATCTGTCAGCGCTATAACCGCCCCGTCGCCAGCCTCGCAATCCTGGCGGATGCGCATCCGGGGTGGAAGCCCGCCCGGTTCCAGCAGGCACTTTGGGGCTGTGAAACCCGATTCCGGTTCCCCGTCTGCAAGCTGCTCGACTTGGCCCGGGCCGAGACCCGGTTACTGCGGAGCGACAACCCCTTTGGCATCGTGGTGCTGGCCCAGATCAAAGCCCCTACCCCAGGCGCACCATCCTGGACTTGTTCAGTTTTGTGGATTGGGTTATGGTCTTGCCAGGCAAGCTTGAGCGCGAATTTGACACCGACCACACGAAGTTTGAAGAAGAACGAAGTATGAAATACGTCACCAACATCGAACGCCGAAGCCGAGTCGAAGGTCGAGTCGAAGGTCAGAGGGAAGCCCTGCGCGCTGCGGCCTTGGAAATCCTGGAAGCACGCTTCGTGGATATTCCCTACGAACTGCGTGAAGAACTTCAGGCGCTGGGGAATGAAACCGTTCTGAAACGGCTGCCGTGCTTGGCCGCGGTCGCCACGGGCATCGCCGACTTCCGTTCCCAACTGCACAACCCCTAGCCCTGCCCACCGCCCATTAGCACCTGAAAACTGCCACGCCGACGGCTCGGGCGCGAAGAGTGGAGAGCGCAGAGGGGAGAGAGAAGAAGGAAGATCCCAGCTAGGCAAGCCGTCCCGAT
>JAPLUA010000023.1 GCA_026397855.1 Verrucomicrobiota bacterium
ACGAACGCCATGATGACGCCCAAGTACAACGACGGACAGGGCAACGGAGATCCCTACGCCCAGATTGACCTGTCAACCTCGTATTCACGGACCAATCAAAATGGCACTGAGAATTGGAGTACTAACGGGTTTTGATTCGAGAAGAGGGGCGCCGGCAATGTGGGCACCCAGTTGAAACTGAACTGATAGGAATTTGCTTTTCGCGCGCCTGCTCAGCGCTGCGCGGGTGAGGGAGAATTGATTAATGAGCTCACCAAGCATGGTGCTACCCAATCAAATGGCGGACGCACCGTCAATAGAGCGTTTGGCCTCCAGCTCCTATTGACACTTCCGGGGCTCGTGCCGGTAGGGGTTCCTAATGTCGCGCAAGCTGCGTCTTGCTTATCCTGGGGCAAGGGACCTGGTTCAATTCGTCGGGAGAAACCACCACACACGGACGCGTCTTGGCGGTTTCCGCACCGGTGGCGGGGTCGAGCCGAACCAGGAACATGCTGAACCGCTCGGTCACCATTCCCATTCCTTCGCGTCAAACTTGTTGTTCAGTTGGCGCATGGTGTCCAGGTCATCCGCAGCCGCACGTGGACGGCGAAAAGACTTGGCCCAATGTGCGCGGGCTTTCTGCCGCGGGCGCAGCAGCAGACCGCTGGCCGACCGCTGCAATTCCAAGCCGTAAGGGCTGCGGTTTTGGGTGTCGGTTTTGGGTTGATTCTATGCGCACAGGGACTATTTTGTGTGCATGAAAGCGCGTAAGAATCTCTACCTTTCAGTTGAGGCCGTGGCCCGGGGCGAGCGCCTGGCCAAGGGCAGTCAGACCAGCCTTTCTAAGGTCGTAGAAAAACAGTTGCTGCAAATCCCCGAAGTTCCCGGGGATAATGAAGAGTTTTGGGCTGGGCCGGCTCTGCGCCCATTGCGGCGCAAGAATGATCCGCGGGCGAAATATCTGGCCCGCAAGCACGGCTCATGAACGTGCTGATTGACGCCAACGTCGTCTTTGACGTGGTGGAGAAACGGCAACCGCATTACGCGGCCTCCAATCAGGTGCTCTGCCTTTGCCGCCGCCGCGTCTTGGCCGGCATGGTGGCTTACCACACGATAGCCAACGTGTTCTACCAGTATGGCAAGCCGGCGGTGCCGTTCCTCAAAGACTCCTTACTGCCGCATGTGCGCACCGTCTCGGCGGACTCGCCGGTGGTGATTCAGGCGCTGGCCTGGGGCATGACCGATTTCGAGGACGCGCTTCAGGCGGCAGCCGCCCGGGCCAATGGGGCAGCATTTATTATTTCGCGCAATGTGAAGGACTTTAGGCTGTCCCATGTGCCGGCCCTGACGCCCAGTGATTATCTGGCCAGGTTCCACCCGGCTTAAACCATAAATTGCCAGATCAGAGGCTGGCCTGACTGCAAAGTGGAAAAGTGCCGACCTGCGACTTGTCATCACCTCGTAGGGTTAACCTTACGTCACGGACCCGGAAAGCCCAAAGTGTAGCAAGTCTTACGGGCGTTAACCCGTGCTCTGGAGAACATAAAAGGCGGCAAGAGGTTGAATAGGCGCGGGGATTACGCAGTCATTGAGAGGGGTAATCTCCATTGTTGGAGGGAAACTGGCGGCAGGTATCGAACCTGTCAGCGCTTAAGATGGCTGTTGTTGCGTACCATGCTTTTCTCACTGGATCAATCAAATGCGTCAAAGAGTCGAATTCAGATGGCTGGCCTCGGCCTTTTGCTCTGGACGGCGGCGGCTTTGTGCGGGGCGGCGGAAGCGATCGGTTACAAGGAGGTAAGCCCGGGGGTGGCCTATGCGCACATCTCCAGAATAGAAGGCCCGCAGTCCATTCATGTTGTCAAATTCGATTACCATCGGCCGGACCTGCGCCTGCTCAGCACCCTTGGGAGGCGGACCGTTTTTGGCCTGACCAGCTTGCGGAAGGAGATTGCGGCCCTGCCGGCTGCCGCAGGGCGGCCGATTGCCGGCATCAATGGGGATTTCTTCATCATAAAGCGGGATCCTTACCAGGGCGACCCCAAAGGACTGCAAATCCTCGAAGGGGAATTGGTCAGCTCACCGGGCAGTGCAGCCTGCTTCTGGATGGATCCGGAAGGGAGCCCGCGCACCGGCATTGTCCGCTCGCAGTGCAAAGTGCTCTGGCCAAACGGGACCGAGACGCCGTTCCGCATCAATGAGCAACGGAAGGCCAATAGCGCCACGCTGCTGACCCCGCGCCTGGGTTCTTCCACGCGAACTCCAACGGGGTGGACCTCATCCTAGAACCCCAGGGGCCGGGGCCCTGGCTGCCGTTGCAGGCCGGCCGGACGTGCCTGGCCCGGGTGCGCGAGATTTACCCGCATGGGAACGCACCTATTGGGTCCAACGAGATGATTCTCTCAATGGGACCCGGATTGGCCGCGCAACTCCTGCCGGTGGAGGTTGGCACCCGCCTGAAGCTGGTGACTGAGTTTACTCCAGACCTGGCGGGCGTCCGCACCGCCATCGGTGGAGGGCCGCTCCTGGCAACGCAAGGGGAGTCCTTGAAGCGTCGGTCCAAGGACCCGCGAAATCCCCGCACGGCGATTGGTTGGAACGACAAGGAGTTCTTCTTCGTGGTGGTGGACGGACGGAGCAAGGAGCTGTCCATCGGTGTCGGCTTCGCGGAGTTGGCGGACTTGATGGTGGAACTGGGATGCAAGGAGGCGCTCAACCTGGACGGCGGCGGTTCCACCACGTTGTGGCTTGGCGGGAAAGTGGTCAACCATCCTTCCGAAAAGGGGGTGGAACGTAATGTGGCCAACGCGCTGGTCCTGGTTCGCAAGATGTGAGCGAACCGGGCGCGGCCGGAGCTCTCCCGCAATGGGAGCGTGCTTCCGCTGAAGCCCGGGATCAGCCGGATAGTCTCGCCTTCTGCTGTGCTATCGGGATGTCTTTGGGCTCAGCACCTGGGCTTTCAACGCATTCGCCAGCTTGTCCGCGAGCGCGGCGCTGCCGGCGATGTTGGGATGCAAGGGGCCGCTGTACCAACCTGTGGTATTGATGTAATGCACGTTTGAATCTCCTGCGGCGTTGCAGGCCTTCACCGCGGCCTGGATGGCTGCCTCCTGTGCGCCGCAGAAAGGGCGCAAGGCGACAATCTTCGCCTTGGGGTAGGCCTTGCGGATCATGGCCAGGTAGCGGGCATACAGGGGCTGATATTCATTGGCGGGCATGGATCCCTCGTTGGTCCCCTGGTTCACGATTACCACGTCCGGCTGCCAATCGTCGCGCGGGCATCCGGCATAAAAGAAGTTGAAGGAGTCGAGCGCCCCGGGTGCGTCACCGCTGCCGGCACGTGCCAGGCCCGTCGCGCCGAACCCCACCTGCCGCCAGGCCGCCCCGAGCCGCGTCGCGGTCTGGCCCGCGTAGGACAAGCGCGCATCGGCCAGCCAGGGCCAGGTGAAAGGAATGCCCTCCACTACGCCGGCACGCCCTTCGTTGACCACCACGCCTTCCGTGATGCTGTCGCCGAGGAACTCAATGCTCAAGGAGGGCTTCTTCCATTCCGGCAGCGGCTTCTCCAGCTTCCCGCCTTTTGCCAGGCCAAACCCGGTGAACGTGACGCTGGCCACCAGCGGCGGGGTCCAGCGGCTCTGGTGCTCGTCCAGGCCGCGCACCATTAACATCACGGTATGCTGGCCGCGGGCCAACCCGTCCCCCAGCAACACCGTGGCAGCCACTTCGGCCTCCTCCCATTTGCCCTCGTCAATCCGCCAGGCAATCGTCGGAAACGAACCTTTGGGGGTGCAGACGCAATGGGCCTGGTTGACGGACACGTCGAAGGTTGCCCGCAGGCTCGTGCCGGAGAAGCGCGCGAGAACGTAGCTGCCGCTATTGACGGTTACGGCGCGCCCGGCCGCGCGCAGATCCCAGCGCCCGAAGAAGCGGTAACCGGCCGGCCACGTGGCTGCCGCTTGCAACACAGTCGAAGTCAGCAGCAGCAGGGGAATCACAGGGAAGCGGGCGCGGCGCATGTTCAGGCTCATCATGCGGGAGAGTGCCAGAAGCCCCGGCCGTCGCAAAGGGAGAAACTGGCAGGGTAGGGGCCTCCTACCGCAACTGCTGGAATAGGCTCATCAGGGCGGCCTGGATTTTCGGGGCCGCCCCGGTTTCCAGGAAGCTCGAACGGGCGGGCCAGGTTTCGTAGCCGCCGAGCTTATGTTGCTCCGGGGTGGGGATGTAGCCGCTGCAGCCGTTGGCCAACTCGATCGTGAAGGTGGGCTTGAAGGGGCTCTGCTGCTTGATCGCCAGCCCCGTCTCCACGAACACCTCGCCCGGGATCGCCGCGATTCCCAGTTCGCCGATCCGCATGGCCTGGATAATGAGCGGCATCTCCCTGGGATAATCCTTGAGCAGCACCGTCTCGCGGGCAAAGGCCTGCTCGGCCGTCTTCAGCGGCTGGCCCTGGGCTTTGGCCAGGATGGCCTCGGCGCGCGCGACCTCGTCCGGGGCCGGCAGCCGGACCCCGAGCTTGAGTTCGGTCTGCCCGACTTGCAGCGGGACCCAGTCCTGGTACTGCAAGGTCCCGCAGACGCGTTGCGCTTCGGTGGCGACGGCGTCCGCCACGAGGCGCATTTGCTCGTAGGGCGGCTGCGGCGGGTGCTTCTTGCGGAAGTTGATGTTATTGATGTCAGCGCTGGTGCCGTTGGATAGCATGGCCACGAAGGGCGGGTCCTGCCGGTCGGCTCCGAGCAACTGCTGGATGCGATCGGCAAAGGCTCCGTAGTAGTCGGCGGAAATTTCGTTGTCCCGCCCTGTGCCGACATAGTGCAGGGAGTAGTTCGCCAGCAGCGCAATGGGCCGACCGGCGGGAGATTGCAGGGAGACGACTGAGACTTCCGGATCGGTTGGGCCCACGGGCTCGATCAGGTCGGGGCTTTCCATCGGAGGGTTCATTTTGACCTGGTCATGGGTCCCGCCCAGGGGGGTGGCGGGAATCCTGCCGGGCTTCATCTTCCAGCGACGGTTAAAGACCTGGTTCGGTTCCCGGCCCACGCCCCACGCAATTCGTGCCGGCTCGAGATTGTGGATTGCCCGGCCCACGCCGTCGGCAATCCGCCCCACCAGGAACTCCAAATACGGGGCGTCCGGCTCGCTCTGGAAGATGGCGGTGCTCGTCGGCGCCGTGTGGGTGTGGGTGGACGAGATCAGGATGTGGCCGGCCGGCAGTTGGTACTGCTCCTCGATCCGGCGCTTGGCCTTGTCCAAGACCTCCCGGGGGATCATGCAACTGTCGCACACGACAATCGCGAGCCGGGTTTGGCCGTCGTCGAGGACCAGGCAGCGGGCGTGCAGTTCATCGTGGATGTGCGTGGCCTGCCGGTCGTTGAAATAGCCGTTGATGGAGATCCCCAGACGGGGGGTGATGTTGCTGGCGGCAGCCCCGGCGCGAAACTGGCGTCCTGTGCTCGCGCTCGGAGCCGGCGCCTCCGCCGGCGCACTGAATCCGTCCAGCCCCGCGCAGAAGATCAAGCCGAACAGGACACCCAGGACGATACCCGACAATGAAACATGCATAGATATGATGATTGGCTCCAGTTCAAGGTGGCTGAGCGAGGTTGTCAAGGACGAGTCCGCAGGTTAAGGTAGCGGGGCGCAACTCACGTTATCGGAGCGCGGACATTCTTGTCCGCCTGGACCTTGCCAACGCGGCCGAGGCGGACCAGAATGTCCGCGCTCCTATCGCATTGTTGCATGTCGTCGGATAACGTGAGTTGCGCCCAGGTAACGTCCGTCAGTTTGCGGCAGAGCGCTGAACAATCGAATGAAGGAAAGACTATGATACTGAAAGCCTGTAACCGTCGGGAGTTTCTGAAATGTGCGATGACTGCGGGGGCTGGGGTCGGCCTCACGGCGACTACCGGGTCGTGGGCGGCGCAAACGCCCGCCGTCAAACCAACCAGCCTTAGCACCCCGAACGCCGAAAAGCTCGGGTGGCGCCTCTGCTGCCAGCTCTACACCTTCCGCGACCGCAGCTTCTATGAGACGCTCACCGTCCTGGACGGGATCGGCGTGCGCCTGGTGGAGCCGGCTTTCTTTCTGCCCCTTAGCAAGGAACGACCGGACCTGAAGACCAGCGAAGCCTTGTCCCCCGACCAGCGGCGCGAGATGAGGCAGCGGATGAGCGACCTGGGAATCGCGATGCCCAACTACTATGCCCCCCTCGATAGCGACCCCAAGGCCTACCGCAAGATCTTCGACTTTGCCCGCGAGATGGGCGTCGAGACCCTGGTAGCCGAGCCGCCCGCTGAGGTGTTCGAGACGCTGGATGGCCTGTGCCAGGAGTACAAGATCAACCTGGCGGTCCACAACCATCCCGAAGGCTCCGGCTCCAAGTATTGGAACCCGGACACGTTCATGAAGGCTTGCGAGGGGCGAAGCGCGAGGATTGGTGCCTGCCCGGATACCGGCCATTGGGTCAGGTCGGGCCTGGACACGCTGGAAAGCCTCAGGAAGTACCATAAACGCATCCTGACGGTGCATTTGAAGGACGCGGCCGAATCCGGCAAACGGGACAGCCGGGATGTGCCCCTCGGGACCGGCAAGGCCAATTATGCCGCCATCCTCAAGCAACTCCACGATTGGAAATGGCGCGGGGTGATGACCGTGGAGTATGAGCACCAGTCGCCGCAGCTTGTGGCGGAAGTCGCCCAGTGCGTGAAGTTCGTCGAGGACTTTGCCACCAACGCCCGCAAGTAGGGTTTGTCCAAGGCGGCCAACAGCCCGGAGCGCCGGCATTCTGCCGGCTTAGGCCGCACCCGCAGGACCGATTCAAGAAGCCGCGACGACGCAGGTGCCAATATCAGCGCCGACTGACGTTGGCGGCTACGAGTTCTTGAATCAACGCGCCCCGGCGCACCCGCCCCTTCACCGCTTTTGACTTTCGGCAGCACTTCTGGGCATATTGCGGCTGATGGAACGGACCGAAGCTCAGATGATTGCGGCGGTGCTGAAAGGCGACGCCGCCAGCTTCGAGCCATTGGTGGCGAAGTATTCCCCGCGCGTGTTCGCCACCGCGCGCCGTTACGCGCGCCGCGAAAGCGAGGTAGAGGACATCGCGCAGGAGGTCTGGCTGAAGGCGTTCGAGAAGCTGGGCAGCTTCCGCGGAGAAGCCCCGTTCGAGCACTGGCTCATGCGCCTGGCCGTGCGCATCTGCTACGATTTCCTCCGCGGCCACCAGCGCAACCGGGAGATGACCTTCTCCGAGCTGAGCGATTCGGAAAGCGACTGGCTGGAGCGCCAGGTAACCCAGTCGGAGCCCAACAGCGAGAATGCCGACGCGGCCCGCCAGTTGGTTGCGCGCGTGCTCGAGCAGCTTTCCCCCGCCGCCCGGTTGGTCATCACCCTGCTGGAGATCGAGGAGCGCCCGGTCAAGGAGATCGCCAAGCTGACTGGCTGGTCGGTCCCGCTCGTCAAGGTGCGCGCCTTCCGGGCGCGCGCCGAAATGCGGAAAGTCCTGTCGCGAATCACCAAGGAGAAGTATGTGTAACCATGCCCGCCCGCGGGGCGTCTGATCGAATGCCGTCCGTATGAAGCTTGACCAACTACAACAGAAACTGATCGCCGCCGCGCGGGCCAACCCGCCCAGCGACCGGGTGCCTTTTGCCTTTGAGAAGCGCATCATGGCGCGCCTTCCTGCCCGGCTCGTCCCGGATGAATGGGGCTTGTGGGCAAGCGCTCTCTGGCGCGGCGCCGCATCGTGCGTGGCCATCACGCTGCTCTTCAGCGCGTGGACTTTCATGGCGCCCAACATCGCCGCGCCCACGAGTGACTTGTCCCAGGACTTTGAGAACACCCTGCTGGCCGCCGTGGATCAGGATCAACCGGCCGACTCTGCCTGGTGAACACGTGGAGAGTCATCCTCGCCACGATGGTGATTTTCGGCGCGGGCGTGCTGACCGGCGGCCTGCTGGTCCGGCATTCTGAGCATATCAAGCTCCCGCGCTCATCGCGCGCTTCTGCAAGCCGCCCGACGCAGGTGCAGCCGATCTCCGCGGGCGGGCTGCGGCTCGATTTCCTGCGCCGTGCCGGACGCGAGCTGGGCCTCACGCCATACAGCGGGCCAAGGACGAATTCCGCGAGGTGCTGACCCCCGAACAGCGAGCCCGATTCGACGAGGTGTTGAAGCAGCAACAGCAGCGCGCGCGCGAGCAGCACCGCCCCAAGGCACCAGGCCAGGGGACGGCTGAGGCGGCGCCGGCCGAACCAAAGAAGTAATACCTTATGAAGCGTGAGATGACCCGCCGTTCGTTCGTCAAGGAATCGGTCCTCTCGTCGGCCGCGCTGGCGCTGGCCGTCAACAGCCGTGCGGAGGATCCAGCCAAACCGGCAGCCCCGGCGCCAGCCGAAGCGGCCGGGCTCCCCAAAGGACGGATCGGGAAACTCGAAGTGAGCCGCTTGATCCTGGGCGGCAACCTTCTGACCCACTACACCCATAGCCGGGACTTGAAGTATGTGTATGCGCTCGCGGCGCATTACAACACCGACGAGAAGATCCTCGAAACGCTGGCCAAGGCGGAGGCTGCTGGCATCAATACCGTCTCCATGCACAACCCGGAGCACCCGATCTCGCTCCTGCGACGCTATCGCAAGGAGCGCGGCGGCAAGATCCAGTGGATCATCTGCCCCACGGCGCCGGTCGAGCCGGACATGACCAAATACCGGCAGCAGGTCGAGGACCTGGTGAAGGACGGCTGCGAGGCCATTTACCTGTGGGGGGTTCATGCCGATTCCCTGGTAGCGCAAGGAAAGCTCGACCTGGTTGCCAAAGCGGTCGAGGTGGCCAAAGAATTCGGCGTGCCCTCGGGAGTGGGCGGGCATTCGCTGGAGGTGGTCAAGGCCTGCGAGGCCCAGGGGGTGAAGGCCGACTTCTATATCAAGACCTTCCACTCGCACAGCTACCCGACCGCCCCCAAGCCGGACCAGATCAAGGGGCCCTACAATGAGTTCCCCGGCTACTGGTGCAGCGACCCCCAGGCGACGATGGACTTCATGAAGACCGTGAACAAGCCCTGGATCGCCTTCAAGACCATGGCCGCGGGCGCGATCCCGCCTAGCACCGCCTTCCGCCACGCCTTCATGCACGGGGCGGACTTTGTGCTGGCGGGCATGTTCGACTATGAGATTGCCGACGATGCCAGGATTGCCGCCGACGCGATTGCCCGCAACAAGGAGCGCGCGCGGGCCTGGACCTGCTAGCGGTCAAAGCAGTTGGCCTCGGCAAATGAAGAGAGGATTTATGAGCTGCAAACTACGAAGTGCTGAAGCCCGACGGATTGCCCCATTCAGGCATCTGGCCATGTTATTCGCCTGCTGCGCGAGCCTGCTGACAATGGCCGCCGCCGAGCCCAAAGCTGCCGGCTTGCGGACCAATGAGTTCTTCCCGTTCTGCATTGATACCCACGACGCCAAGAAGCGCAACCTGGAGCAGCAGGCTGCCATGCTGAAGCAGCTCGGCTACGACGGGGTGGGACACCTGTGGCTGGACAATATTCCTGAACGGCTGAAGACCCTCGACGCGGCGGGATTGAAGCTCTTCCAGATCACCATGACCGTGGATATCACCCCCGGCAAACAAGCCTACGACCCGCGGTTCAAAGAGGTCATGCCGCTGCTCAAAGGGCGCGGCGTGCAGTTCCTGCTGCTGATGAACGGGCTGAAGCCCTCCGACCCCGCCGGCGACGCGCGGGCGGTGGAGATCGTGCGCGAGATGGCGGAGATCGCCCGCCCCTCCGGCGCGGAGATCCTCCTCTACCCGCACAGCTTCATGTGGCTGGAGCGGATCGAGGATTGCGTGCGCGTGGCGGAGAAGGTGGATCGCCCGAACGTCGGGGTGATGTTCAACCTGTGCCATTGGCTGCGGGTCAGCAAGAGCCGCGACTACCGGACGCTGCTGGCCCAGGCCATGCCGCGCCTGCGGGCGGTCTCCATCAATGGTGCGGACGAGTTCGATGCCCAGCCCGGCTGGACGCACTACATCCAGCCCCTCGGGCGCGGCTCGTTTGACATGTTCACCTTCCTCAAGACCCTCCGCCAGTTCGGCTACACCGGCCCGGTCGGCTTGCAGTGCTTCGGCCTCCCGGGGGATGTGGCCGACGGCTTGGCCGAGTCCATGAAGGCCTGGCGCAGCTATACCGGGAAGCCGGGAAACCCCTGATCCCCTTGATGTCTTCCGTTCACCCGGCGGGAGAAACAGTCTTGGTGTTCAGAATCAACATAAGTTCCTGCATGACGCTTCCATGACACATGGACGCAGAATGAACGCACCGCCGCGCGCGACCGCGGCTATTACCGCGACTATTTCAAACAACTCGACCTCTGGGATCCCTCGGCGAAGTAGCCCCGGCCTTGGATTTGCCGGATAGCCCAGGATGCGTGCTCTGCGATGAGCGGCTCCGGATCATTCGCAGCTTTCTCCAGATCGGGCAGGGCGGTTGGGCTGCCGGTATTCCCCAGCGCGACGCATACATTTCTCAGCACGCCGCGGCGCCGCGTTCGCAGCATTGGCGTATCCGCAAAGCGCTTCTTGAATGCGGGCTCGTCCAAGGCGAGGAGGTCGAGCAACTCCGGCGCGGCCAGGTCAGGGCGCGAGTGCGCTTTCATCATCTGCCCCTCGCGCGCAAAGCGGTTCCAGGGGCAGGCGGCCAGGCAATCGTCGCAGCCATAAATCCGGTTGCCGATTGCCGGGCGCAGCTCCAGCGGGATGGAGCCCTTGAGCTCGATGGTCAGGTAGGAGATGCAGCGGCGGGCGTCGAGTTGGAACGGTGCGCTGATGGCCCCGGTCGGGCAGGCGGCCAGGCATCGCGCACAGGAGCCGCAGTGATTCCTGTCTGCCGCGTCGGGCTCGAGTTCGAGGGTGGTGATGATCTCCGAGAGGAAGACCCAGTTCCCCAGTCGGCGGCTGACCAGGTTGGTGTGTTTGCCGATAAACCCCAGCCCTGCCCGTTGCGCGAGGTCCCGTTCCAGCACAGGGCCGGTATCCACATACCAAAGGGAGCGCGCGGCCGGGCCGCCGAGTTGGTTTGCGAACGCCGCGAGCTGCTCCATGCGAGTTCCCAGCACCGAATGGTAATCCGCGTAGCGCGCATAGCGTGCAATCACGCCCCGGGCGCTAGAGCCGGGCGTCGGGGGCGCTGGGGCCGAAGTGCCCGCTGCTCCGTCTTCCGGAAGATAGCTGACGGCCAGGCTGATGATGCTCCTGGCCCCGGGCAAAACCTGCTGCGGATCCGCCCGCTTATGGCCGTTGCGGGCCAGGTAGGCCATTTCGCCATGATCCCCGCGTGCCAGCCACGCCTGGAAATCCGGCGCCGACCCGGGGGGGTGAGCGGTCGTGAAACGGCAGTCGTCGAAGCCCAGCTCGAGCGCGCGGCGCCGGATGGCCTCTTTCATCGGCCAGCCGGATGCGCGAGGTGGAACTCGTGGAGCACGTGCATCGCCACCTCGCGAACGGAGCGCTGTTCGGAATTCACCAGCACGTCAGCCTGGTGGTAATACGGCGAGCGCACTGCCAGGAGCTGGCGGATCTTCGCGAGCGGGTCCGGCTCGTTCAGCAGCGGTCGGTGCGCATGCCCACGCACACGCTCCCAAATCACTTCCGGCGAGGCCCAGAGGCACACCACCAGCGCATGGGTTTTGAGGCTGTCCAGGTTCCCCTCGCCGACGGGCAAACCGCCCCCGGTGGCGATGACCGTCCGGTCCCGGTGGGTCAACTCCTCCACGATCCGGCGTTCCCAGTCGCGAAAGGCAGGCTCGCCGTCCTGCTGGAAGATGTCGCTGATGGACTTGCCGGCGCGCGCCTCGATCACATGGTCGGTATCCAGATAGGTAAGATGCAAATGTTCGGCAGTCAGGCGGCCAACGCAGGACTTGCCGGTGCCCATGAAACCAATAAGCGCGAGGTTACGTATCGTGCGCGTGCCAGTCATGCCAATCTGATAGCGTATTCAGGCCTCATGCGCACGCAGATTCGCCGGCAGCCTCTTCGCCACATGCGGCGGGCAGGCATGAAAGTCATGAGCGGCTGGGACCATAAACGGGGCTTGAATCATCTGGAAACCTTTCCTCCGGGTGCTACGTTGGAAGACGACGCGATGCGGCATCCCACGGATAACCTTTCGCATTCGGTGCGAGCCAGTCGGCGGAGGGTGGTCTCTGCCGCCTGGACGTTGATCACCCTGGGCTGCCTGCTCACAGCCCCGGGCGTTACCGGTGCAACCCAGGGACCCGGTTCCGGCTCCGATAACAAGAGAAAGGCGATCATGATGGGGGCAAGTGCCCCGGAAGGCGAAACCGACCCTGTGGCGACCCACGCGCAGCGGGCACGGATGACCTTCCTCCGCCTGGTCGGGAACCTGGAGAATGACCCTGCCAAAGGGTGGACCTGCGACATGGAGTGGGATTTGAAGGTGCGCCTGGGGATGCATCCGACCAATACGTCCGCCGAGATGCGCTTCAAGTACATTGGCCGGGGTAGGCTTGGCTACCGCATCGCCATGAACTGCGTGCCCATGGGTCAGACGGCGGACTACTGGCGCTGCGCCGTGGATAACGGGATCATGCCGTTCGCACCCCACTACAACAACAACCCCGGCTTGCGCTTCGATGATCCTAATGGCATCCGGTCCGCTGTCAGCGTCGCCGGCGGCCGCACGGTCAACGTGGGTTCCTATGGCCAGAGCCTGGAGTTTATTGAAGCGGTGCCCGAGTGGGGGCCCCACCCGGAGAA
>JAPLUA010000249.1 GCA_026397855.1 Verrucomicrobiota bacterium
CTCCTCTTTGCCCTGCTCCGGCAGCTCACGGGGGCCGTCTGGCGCAGCGCGCTCGTGGCCGCGCTTTTCGCGCTTCACCCGCTCCACGTGGAATCGGTGGCCTGGGTGTCTGAGCGCAAGGATGTGCTGAGCGCGTTCTTCTTCCTGCTCACGCTGTGGGCGTACGGCCGCTATTCGCGGAAATCCGAAGGAAAACCGAAGGCCGAAATCCGAAGGGACGGAAGCCAGCCAACGACGGCCGCCACCCCCCATCACGCATCACGCATCACGCATCAACCCCCGAACTCCGAACTCCGATCTTCCATCTTCTGCCTCTTCTATCTCCTGTCCCTCACCTTCTTCGCCCTGGGCCTGATGAGCAAGCCGATGCTGGTGACCGTGCCGTTCGTCCTCCTCCTGCTCGACTACTGGCCGCTGGGACGGTTTGCAGCCCACAGCCCACAGTCCACAGTCCTCAGTCCACAGATCGCAAATCCTAAATCCCCCCTCCTTCTCCTGGAAAAGCTCCCCTTCTTCCTCCTGAGCGCGGCCTCGTGCGTCGTGACGTTCATCGTTCAGAAGCAGGGCGGTGCGGTGCAGTCCCTGACCCAGATGCCCCTCGGTCTCCGGCTCGGCAACGTCCCGGTCGCTTACGCGCGATACCTGGGCAAGACCCTGTGGCCGGCCGGGCTGGCGACTCCCTATCCGCGGGCCGAACATTGGCCCCTGATTCAGGTGCTCCTGGCGTTGGGTTTGTTGATCGGGCTGACCTTTGGGGCGGTGTGGCTGGGCCGCCGATTCCGCTTCGTGGGTGTCGGCTGGCTCTGGTTTGTCGGCATGTTGGTCCCGGTCATCGGATTGGTCCAGGTGGGCGAACAATCCATGGCCGACCGCTACAGCTACCTGCCTCTGATCGGGCTGTTCATCATCCTGGCCTGGGGCGCGGGGGAGATCTGCGAACGTTGGCGGCTGCCGAAAGCGGCGTGCGCGGCGGCCGCCGGGCTGATGCTGCTTGCCTGCGCGGCGACCACAAGCCGCCAGGTCGGTTACTGGCGAAACAGCGAAACCCTCTACCACCACGACCTGGCTGTGAGCCGCAAGAACTGGGCGGCCTGCTACAACCTCGGCTGGTACCTGGACCAGGAGGGCCGTATTGACGAGGCCCTGCATTACTACCGGCAGGCGATCGAGATTGAACCCCGGAACCCCGACCCGGTAAACAATATCGGCGTCGCCCTGGTGGCCAAGAAGCAATACGCGGAGGCGATCCCTTACTTCGAGCGGGCGCTCAAGGCGGAGCCGGATTTCTACGAGGCCCACAACAACATCGGCAAGGCCCTGGAAGAGCTGGGCAGGCTCGATGAAGCCATCACGGAATACCGGCTGGTGCTGGAGAAAAAGCCGGCGCATGTGAGCGCACTCAACAACCTAGGCAACGCCCTGGCCCGCAAGGGGCAATTCGCGGACGCAATGCAGTGCTACGAGGCCTCCCTGCGGGCCAGGCCGGACCAGGCCACCGCCCATTACGGCCTGGCCGGCGCCCTCGCTCGGGCCGGACGCACCGACGAAGCGATCAATCATTACCAGCAGGTGCTTCAACGGAATCCCAACAACCCCACCGCTCACAACGATCTAGGGCTGGTCCTAGCCCGCAAGGGGCAACTCGATGAAGCCATCCTGCAGTTCCGTGAGGCCGTCCGATGCAAGCCCGACGACCCCGACCTGCTCTGCAATCTCGGCCGAACCCTGGCCGGACGTCAGAAGCTGGATGAAGCCATCCCTCTCTACGTGGAGGCGTTGCGGCTCGCCCCTGCCAACGCCAACGCCCACGCGGCGCTGGGCCAGGCGCTGGCGGCGGCGGGGAAGTTCGACGATGCGCTTGCTCATTTCCAGGAGTCCGTCCGTCTCCGGCCCGACAACCCCAGCGCCCACTTGAACCTTGGCCGGATCCTGGCGACCCAGGGCAAGTCTGCCGAGGCCATCAGGGAGTACAACGAAGCGCTGCGGCTTCGGCCGGACTACCCCCAGGCCCGGCAGGAACTGCAAGCCCTCACAGGGCAGCCGCGGCAATGAAGCTCAAGCCCTGGCAGGAGAAGCTTCTGTTCTGTCTGTTGCTGGGCCTGCTCACTGCGTTCGCCTGGTGGCCCGTCGCCCGGTGCGATTTCGTCGCCTTGGACGACTCCGCCTACGTAACCGGGAATCCCCGGGTGCAGGCCGGCCTCACGCTCGATGGCCTGGACTGGGCTTTCCGCACCGGCCACTCGGCCAACTGGCATCCGGTCACCTGGCTCTCGCACATGCTGGATACCCAGCTCTACGGATTGCAGCCGGCCGGCCATCATCTCACCAACCTCGCTCTCCACCTTGCCGCCACCCTCCTGCTCTTCCTGGTTTTCAGCCAAATGACCGGCGCCCTCTGGCGCAGCGCCCTGGTCGCAGCCCTGTTCTCGCTCCATCCGCTCCACGTCGAATCCGTAGCCTGGGTGTCCGAGCGCAAGGACGTGCTGAGCGCCCTTTTCTTCATGCTGACTTTGTGGGCGTATGGCCGCTATGCACGGAAATCCGAAAGCCGAAGGGACGGAAGGCCGTCAACAACGGCCGCCGCCCCCCATCACGCATCACGCATCACGCATCAACCCCCGAACTCCGATCTCCGCTCTTCTATCTTCTGCCTCTTCTACCTCCTGTCTCTCACCTTCTTCGCCCTGGGCCTGATGAGCAAGCCGATGCTGGTGACCGTGCCGTTCGTGCTGCTGCTCTTGGATTACTGGCCGCTCGGACGGTTTATAGTCCTCAGTCCACAGTCCTCAGTCCACGGTCCCCCGGATACAGACCACGGACCACGGACTACGGACTACAGACCACAGACCACGGGCCAAACACAGAACCAGGCACCCCCGATCACGCATCACGCATCACGCATCACGCCCGCTCCCCCCCGCCCGCTCGCAAATCGCACATCGTATATCGCCCATCGTTTCCGCGAGAAGCTCCCGTTCTTCCTCCTCGCCGCCATATCGAGCGCGGTCACTTGCATCGTCCAGCGTTCGGGCGGCGCGGTGATGTCCACGGTCGAGCTCCCCCTCTCCGGGCGAGTGGCCAATGCCCTGGTTTCCTATGCGCGTTACATCGCCGGGACGCTATGGCCGGCTAATCTGGCCTGCTTCTACCCGCGCCCGGAGCACTGGCCGATCTGGCAGGTGGCGGGCGCCGCCCTCCTGTTGGGCGCCATCACCGCCCTGGTCCTGTGGCGGCTGTCCAGCCACCGCTACATGGCCACCGGATGGTTCTGGTTCCTGGGAATGCTGGTCCCCGTCATTGGCCTGGTCCAGGTTGGCGAACAGGCCCTGGCCGATCGCTACACCTACATCCCCTCGATCGGGCTGTTCATCCTCGCGGCCTGGGGCCTGGGCGACATCGCCTCCCGATGGCCCCGGCTGAAACCGTGGCTGGTGTCTGCGTCGGCCATCGTCCTGGCCGCGCTGGTAGCGGTCACCCGGGGACAGATCCCCCATTGGCAAAACAGCGAGGCCCTCTTCCGGCATGCCCTCGCGGTGACGAAGGATAACGCATGGGTCCATTGCCTCCTCGCTGACATCCTGGCCGACGCCGGGAACTTCGACGAGGCCGGGGTCAATTGCCGTGAAGCCCTGCGCCTCAAGCCCGGGTTCCCGGAGGTCGAGATCCTCCACGCCAGGATCCTGGTCCGGGCAAACAAGCAGGACCAGGCTATCGCCATCCTTTCCCGCCTCGTTCAGCAGGTTCCCGCCGATCCGGTGGCGCATGACACCTTGGGACTCGCCCTCAGCCAGGATGGCGATCTCCCCGGGGCTATCGCACACTACCGCCGCGCGCTGGATTTGAAACCGGATTATGCCGGGGCCCGTTTCCACCTCGCAGCCCTGCTCGCGCAGCAGGGTGACGCCGCCGGGGCGATTGACGAATATCGCCAGGGCCTGCGCTGGCAGCCTGATGACCCGGAAGCGCTCAACAACCTGGCCTGGATCCGGGCCGCCAATGCAAACCCAGCCCTCCGTAGCGGCGACGAAGCCGTCCATCTCGCCCGGCGGGCTTGCGAGCTGACCCGCTATCAGAACCCCATGCTCGCAGGCACGCTGGCCGCCGCCTACGCGGAATCCGGCCGCTTCGACGAGGCCGTCGCCACCGCCCAAAAAGCCCGCGACCTCGCCCTGGCGTCGAAACAGAAAGATCTGGCCGACCGGAATCGGGAGCTTCTGGAACTTTACCGGGCTCGCCAGCCTTACCACGAGCCCCCCCCCATCGCCGCCCCCTCCCGGCAGCCGATAGCCAGGCAGTTGCCCCCGGCGCAAGGTTTGCCCTGAAAGCGGCACAGAAGGAAACAAAGGCAACAAAGCCACGGCTCATAGTCAAATGCTC
>JAPLUA010000657.1 GCA_026397855.1 Verrucomicrobiota bacterium
GGGGCATACCCGCGCCCGGAGACGTCCATCCGGCTCAGGCTGTCCACCCCCAGGTTGCCGGCGATCGTTAGCGACAGGAAGTTGCTGGCCTCGCCATAGGGGGCGGCAGAGTGAGTGACCGCGCCGTTGCTGATGACCTGAAAATCGGAGAAGTTATGGGGTCCGTTGACCGTGAGCGTGCAGTTGCTCACGACGATGTCCTGACCGTCGTAGGTTGTGTCACCGGCGCCGATGGTGGTGTCGGTGGTGAAGGTAATCGCCTTGGCGCCTGTCAGGGACAGCGTCAACGCAAGCGAGGTCAGGAGAGTTCGAGTGGATTTCATAGTATTTGGAATAGTGCGTGAAAACAGCCCTTGGCAACTAAACAGACAATCCATGGCCCTTGGATACCGCCTGTGGGAAATCAACGGCACCCCCGTGACGAAGGTGAGGTCTTGAGGCGCAGTCATCACATGCTAACCCTTCCTCATCTGGACCACGGTAGCAAATGATAAGATTCACAACGAGCGAGGTGCCCGGGCAGAGCTGATTCAAGAAACTCCTGTGTTACGTCACAGCAGTTGTGGCCACGCGCGGCCAGGCCGGATGGCGGGCATTAGCGCGATTTGTGACATGCCGGGAGTCCCGATCTTGGGCATGCAGGAATCGGGAGAGATTCGGGCGTATCCGGGCACGTCCGGGGCCGGTGAGAGCTGCAGGTTTAAAACCTGCGCTACGATGCAGCGGTTCCGAGGACGCCGCTGGATCTATGCCCCCATGCGCCTGGGGCTCAGTCGAGCTGCTTGATCTTGATGTTGCGGAAGTGGGTCGAAATGCCGCCATGCGCGCCCTGCAAACCGATGCGGCCCTTGGTGGCCATCTCTGCCAGGGGGCGCGGCTCAAACTCGGCTATGTCGCTGCCGTCGGGATTCTTCTTTCCGGACTTCCAGTCCTTCATGTTCATGTCGGTGACCAGCACGCCGTTGAGCAGCACGGAGATCTTTGGACCCTGGCAACGAATCGTCATCCGGTTCCATTCCCCGGCCTTCTTCACCGCCTGCTTGCGGGGCGCCGAGTGGGCAAAGATGCCGCCGCACCTCCAGGTGGGCTGGACATCGGCCCATTTTGGCGCGGGATCGTCCAGGAGCTGCACTTCGACGGTGTTGGGAACCCAGTTAGGAAGCTCGCTGTTGTAAACCAGCACCCCGCTGTTGGCACCGGGCTCGAGGTTGAACTCCAGGTCGAGCATGAAGTTCTCGTATTCCTTCCCGGTCCAGATGACCTCATCCTTGTCCTTGGGCGTGAGCTCGCCATCCTTCCAGGACCACACTCCCGGCGGGACCTGGGCGTTTGAGAAGTCGGCCGCAAACAGGTCCGGCCAGGCTTTTGATTTGGGATGCGCCTTCAGCGGTGCCGCCTCTCCGGCGTGAGCCGCCATCAACGAGTTCAGCAAGGCAACCGTGATCGTGAGAATCAGATGCTTCATAGTGCCTGCTGCTTAAAGCATCAGCGCTGCGAAGTCAACAGCACGATGGTTGACAGAGAAAATGAAAACAAGTTGTTCTGACCCCGCCATAACCTCGTAGCCGCCGACGTGAGTCAGCGCTAATCTCGGCTCCGACCGGAGAAGATGGCGCGGACTGACGTCCGCGGCTACGAAGTTGCGAGGCTGCGACAACAATCAGCGCTCCGGAAAATCCGGATGCGCACCTTCCGCCGCTCTTGGCCAGGCATCCCGGCTGGTTCCGCAGATGCGGAGACCAAAACGCGACCACTGGAGTGCGAGGCCCAGCGGCTTGGCTGCGCGCGGGGGCAAGTGGCCGTGGCGAGGCAGACCCCGCCTGCTGCCTGAGAAGTATGTTGGGTGATGGCGGCCAGGAAGTCGGTCGCGCTGATGACCTCGAAGTTGCGGTTGATCCCGGCAAGTTGGAGAAGAGGTGTCTGCCGCGAAAAGGCGCAGAAGACACAGCGCAGCAGAGCCGCAACCATAAGGAAAAAGACAGAATCATGGGGAGGAGAAACGGACTCAAGTGGCAGCACCGCTTGTATTGCGGCTGAGGATTCTGTCCCGCCATGATTCTGTCTCCTGCCCTTTGGATCTGGTCGGCAGCACTGGTATCATTCAGCGCCGAGACGCAGAGAAAGCGCGGAGAAACGCAGAGAAGAAGAACCCTCTGTGAATCTCTGCGAACCTCTGCGCCTCTGCGTTAAATCTTCGCAGCCTCACCGGAGGAACTCTTTCCCTTTTTGCGTCTCTTGCGCCTTTTCGCGGCCTATTCCACTGGTGACTGTTGGCGTTAGACACAGCCGTCGGGCGCGTTGAGATCTTCGACCCTGTCCCACTGGCCGAATTCTGAGCACGACAACTGACCGCCCGCAGTTGGATGGTCAGGAACCTGCCCCGCGCGTGATCACGCAGCCGCCGTAAACCGCCCTACCATCTTCTCCAGCGCCTCCAGCCAGAGGGGATGCTCGTTCAGGCAGGGAATCAGGGCGAAATCGGTGCCGCCGGCCCCGAGGAAGGTTTCCCGGCCCCTCATGCCGATCTCCTCGATGGTCTCCAGGCAATCGGAGACAAAGGCCGGGCAGATCACCAGCAGCTTCTTCACCCCTCGCCCCGGCAGCCGCGCAAGCTCCTGGTCCGCGTAGGGTTTGAGCCAGGGGTCACGCCCCAGCCGGGATTGAAACGCAATCGAATACTTGCCTTCCGGCACGCCCGCCTGCTTGACGAAGGCGGCCACGGTCCTGAAGCACTGCGCCCGGTAGCAGGTGGCTTGAGCGGGGCTGGGGGTCGTGCAGCAGTTCGGCCCCGAGAGGCAGTGGCGCCCGGTCGGGTCGGACTTCCGCAGGTGCCGCTCCGGCACGCCGTGGAAGCTGAACAGGAGATGGTCGTAGGGCCGCTGGAGGTATTCCGCCGCGCTGCCCGCCAGCGCCCCGATGTAGCCGGGTTCGTCGAAGTAGGGTGCCTGAACCTGCAGCCGCATTTGGGGCGCGAGGGCCCTTGCCACCTCCTTGACCCGCTCCACCGCCGTCTCAAAGCTCGACATCGCGTAGTGCGGAAACAGGGCTATGAGCAGCACTTCATCCGCTCCCTTGCGGGCCAGGCTGCGCACCACGTCCGGGATGGAGGGGTTCTGGTAGCGCATGGCCAGCTCGACCGGCACGCTCACCCGCCCTTGGAGCTTCGCCTGCACGTTCCGGCTGGTTACCACCAGCGGGGAACCGGCCGGGGTCCAGATGGCATGGTAGGCTTCGGCGGAGTGCTTCGGCCGGGAGGGCAGGATGGCGAAATGCACGATGCAGAACCGCAGCAGCCAGTTCACATCCAGCACGCGCCCGTCCATCAGGAACTCGCGCAGGTAGCGCCGCACGTCCGGCACCGAGGGCGAGTCCGGGGACCCCAGGTTGACTAGCAGAACGCCTTTGCTCACGTTGCAACCAGATACTCTCCCACCCGGTCGGCCACCTTGCAGCCGGACACGATCGTGTCGCTCAGCGATATGCCGTCGCGATAATGGCCGGCGAAGAACAAGCCGGGAGCCTTCTGCTCGATGTTGGCCATCAGCTCGCGGTAACGGCCGTAGCCAACGTTATATTGGGGAATGGCCCTCGGATAAAACACGCTGTGCTGGAAGGTCGGTTTGCCTCTCAAGCCGAGCAGCACCCGCAAGTCCTCGCAAACGAGCGCAAACAGCTTTTCGGGCGGCAGCGATGCCAGGTCCGGGAAGCGTTCGCCGCCCACGTAGCTGGTCAGTGTCAGGTGCCCCGCGGGCGCGCGGTTGGGAAACAGCGAGGACGAGAAGATGGTCCCCAGTATCTTGAAACCCTCCACCCTGGGAATCAACATGCCAAAGCCTTCGCAGGAATGGGCCAGGTCCTCGCGGCGGAAACCCAGCACGACGCTGGCGACTGGCGGGTAACGGATTTCGGCAAAGGTGGTGAGCTGCAGCGGCGCGGCGGACTGCACTTCGAGCTCCGCCAGCTTGAACGCCGTGCCGGCATAGATTACCGCGCTATGCTCGGCGCGCGTCTGCTGGCCCCGCTCGCGCAGGTCGAGCGTCCAGCCGTCGGCCGTCTGGGTAAGCCGGGTGACGGTGGTGTTCAGTCGCACCGCTTCACCCAGGGTTTGGCTCAGGGTATCCGGCAACACCTGGAGCCCCCGGTCGAAGGAAAACTTGGGGGCGCGATCCTTGGCGACCTCGCCGCGCTTCTTCCGCTCGCGCGCGCCGAAGATCTGGCCCTTGATCAGCGAGCCGTAGCGGGCCTCGAGCTGGCCCAGCTTCGGAAAGGCCTGGGGCACGGACAGCTTGTAAGGATCGCCCGCATAAACCCCCGCGACCAGCGCGTCAATCGCATGGTCCAGGAACTCCTGCCCCAGGCGGCGGATCACGAACTCGGCGACGCTCTCTTCCTTCCCGTCGCGTCGCGCCGCGACGAACGGCTCGCGCAACACCGCCAGCTTGGCCCTCGCCGTGAAAAGCGGTGTCGTGAGAAAGCCCAGCGGCGAGCCCGGCATCTCGATGGGGCGCTTGTAGCGCACCACGTAGCGCGCCGCAGCCTTGGGGTCGGGATCAGTCCGGCGCGACGCCAGGCCCGCGTCGCTAACCAGTTGGGTGACCTTAGGCGAGGTCTCGAGGATGGTGTTGGGCCCGAACTCGGCCATGTAGCCGTCGGCGCAAACCGTCTCGATGGCGCCGCCAACCCGGTGGCTGGCTTCATAGACCGTCACCGGTACGCCCTTGCGCCTCAGGTAAAAGGCGGCGGTCAGGCCGGTGATGCCGGCCCCGATGATTGCTGTGGATTTCATGTAAGGCTGCTGCTCATTTCAGATAGGGCGTCACCGCCTTGATCCAGATCGCGTACCCTTTCTCATTCATGTGCAGGCGGTCGGCCACGAAGATGTCCGGCTTGGGCTCGCCGTCCGGGCCGAGCATCAGGGGGGCAACATTGATGAAGTCAATGCCGTGGCGGCGGCAATAGGCTTCGGTCAGCGCGTTGAAGCGCCGGATCTTTTCAATCTGCTTCCACCGGCTCGGGCTAGGGGCGCTGGAGATGAACGCGATGCGCGCGCGCGGAAGCGCGGCGTGGATTTTCGTGGCCAGCGCAACAAAGTCGCCATACACCACTTCCGGCGACTTGCCGGCGTTGATGTCGTTGCCCCCGGCATAAATGACCACCCGCCGCGGCCGGTAAGGAGTGACGATTCGCTTCGCGAAGTTTGCGGAGTCGGCAAGCTGGGATCCGCCGAACCCGCGGTTGACGACCGGGAAGCCGGGAAAATCCGCGGCGAGGTTGGTCCAGCGCTTGATGCTGGAACTGCCGACAAAGACAATGCAGTCCCTCGGGGGCGGATTGGTCTTATCGCCGGCCTCGAACGCGGCCATGTCCTTCTCCCACCGGCTGGAGTTGTGGGTGGCCAGGGAGTTCGGCGGCGCTGTTTTGCAGCCGGCCACCAGCAGGAGGGCGAGGGTAACGCCCAGCATCATCGCCGCGGAGCGATGCCATGGGCCGGGATTCGCGGGGCGTGCCGGAGCGCCCGGCGTCGGGTCCAGGGGAATCCGCTCATGCCGGGATGGATGCCGGTGCTCCCGGCCGATCATGGGGTCCAATGTGTTTTGCATCAGTTGCTGTTGCCGGGTTTGGGGCGTTTTTCACCTGCCTGGCCGACACCATCTATCCTTCGCCAAAGTTGACGCGGCAGCAATCCAAATTTAGGACTGTTTTTGCTTCAAAATGGACCCGCACACTGCGACGATGGGGAAAACCGAATAACAAAGCATGATGCAGGAATTCTCCGCGCTTGACGGCGCGATTCTGATTGATAAGCCGGTCGGCCCAACGTCGCACGATGTGGTGGATGCCATTCGCCGCCACTTCGCGATCAAGAAGGTCGGCCACTGTGGCAGCCTCGACCCGAATGCCACGGGTCTGCTTATTATTGTGCTCGGCCGCGGCACGAAGCTCTCCGAGAAACTAATGTCCCAGGACAAGGTCTATGAGGGCGCCATCAAGTTTGGCGAGTCCACCAATAGCTACGACGCCGACGGCGATCTGGTGGCTTCCCTGCCGGTGCCGCCGCTGACGCTGGATCAGCTCAACGAGACCGCCAGCCAGTTTGTGGGCGACCTGATGCAGACGCCGCCGATGGTCTCTGCCGTGAAGAAAGACGGCGTGCCGCTCTACAAGCTCGCGCGCAAGGGCATCGAGATCGAGCGCGAGGCCCGCCTCGTCCACATCTACAACTTCCGGTTCAGCGCTTACCAGGAGCCGCTCGGCGAGTTCCGCGTGGCCTGCACCAAGGGCACC
>JAPLUA010000572.1 GCA_026397855.1 Verrucomicrobiota bacterium
AGGCCCATGATATGATCGGCGTGGGAGTGGGTGAACAACACCGCGTCCAGCCAGCAGATCTTCTCCCGCAACATCTGGAGGCGGAACTCGGGCGTGGTATCCACCACCAGTTTGGTTTGCCCGGTCGCCACGTAAATCGAGGGGCGCGTGCGGTGGTTCCTCGGATTGGCGAGGAACGCCGGGGGATACTCCTTGCCAATGATCGGCACTCCCTGGGAAGTCCCCGAGCCTAGAAAGATGAAAGAAAATGCCATTACGCCGTTTACTCTAGCCAAGCCCGCTTGGTGCCGCAACCCATCCCCCGGGTTCGCTGCCCCCAGATTTGCTTTGCCCAAGGCCGGCGCAACGTCCAAATTCAGCGGCGGAACCGTGACATGCTGACGACTCTGCGCATCAAGAACCTTGCCCTGGTGTCCGATCTGACACTCGAGCTCCAGCCTGGTTACAATGTCATCACCGGCGAGACCGGTGCGGGGAAGTCCATTCTCATCGGCGCCCTGAATCTCACCCTGGGGGAGCGGGCTGACCGCGCGCTCATCCGCACCGGCAGCGACAGTTGCGCGGTGGAGGCGGTGTTTGACATAAGCCGGCTCGGGGTGCCGTTCAAATCGTTTCTGGAGGAGAACGGGCTGGAGCCCTGCGAAGACCACCAGCTTGTCTTGAAACGCGCGTTCACCAGCGCCGGAACGAATCGCCAGTTTATCAACGGCTCGCCCACCACCCTGAACATCCTCGCGGCGGTGGGCGAATGGCTGGTGGATATTCACGGCCCGCATGAGCACCAGTCCCTCCTGCACCCGGCCCGCCAATTGGCGATCCTGGACGCCTTCGGGAGCCTGGACGGCGAACGTGAGGCCTTTGGCGAAATCGTCCGGCGCCGCGCCGGGCTCGAGGCGGAAAAGGCCGCCTTGATTGTGGATGAGAAGACCTACGCACAGCAGCTTGATCTGCTCCGCTTTCAGGTGCAGGAGATCGCCGCCGCCCGCCTCCAGCCGGAGGAGGAAGCGCAGGTCGAGCAGGACTATCGCCGCGCCAGCAACGCCGCCCGGCTGCTCCAGCTCAGCCAGGTCGCGCTCGATCTGCTGAGCGAAAACGAAGCCTCCCTCCTCACTCAAGCCGGCACTATCGGGCGCACCCTGCAGGAATTGCAGCGTGTTGATCCCGCCGCGGAGCCGCTGGTCGCCCTCCACGAGCAGGCCGTGGCCTTGGCTCGCGAACTGCAAGCCGGGCTGGTCCACTACGCCGACAGGGCCGACGTGGATCCCGCGCAGCTTCAACAGGTCGAGGAGCGCCTGAACCTCATCCACTCCCTCAAGCGCAAATATGGAGCAACGGTGCCCGAGGTCATCGCGTTCGGCGGAGACGCCAGCCGCAAGCTTCAGAGCCTGGAGCAGCGCGAAGCCGAATTGGAACGGATCAATGCCGGGATTGAGAAGCTCGAAGCCGAGTTGTGGCGCGCCGGGCAGGCGCTTTCCGCCAAACGTCGCAAGGTCATCCCCCAGCTCGGCAAGTCCGTCAGCAGGCAGCTCGACGACCTCGGTTTCCGCCAAAGCCGCTTGGACATCACCCTGGCTGCGTTGGACCACGCCGAATTCACGCGTCACCCATCACGCGTCACCCATCAAGGCCTCGACACCATTGAATTCCAATTTGCCCCCAATCCCGGCGAGCCCCCCCGCCCGCTGCGCGCCATTGCCTCTTCGGGCGAACTCGCCCGCGTCATGCTGGCCTTGAAGACCGTGCTCGCCGCCGAGGACCGGATCCCCGTGCTTGTGTTCGATGAAGTGGATGCAAACGTCGGGGGGGAAACCGCCAACGCGGTGGGCGATAAGATGCGGCAGATTGCGGAAAAGCGTCAGGTGCTGTGCATTACCCATCTCCCGCAGGTGGCCGCGCCGGCCTCCGCCCATTTTGTCGCGGCCAAGCATGTTCGCGCCGGCCGCACCCTGTCGGAAATCACGCGCCTCGACCAGAAGCAGCGCGTTACCGAATTGGCGCGCATGCTGGGCGGCCAAACCGACGCCGCCCGCAAACATGCTGAAGCCTTGTTAAACGCCGAAGCTTGATCGGAATAGCCACATCCCCGTGAAGGGGCGCGTCAACAGCGGCACACCCCCCCCCCAGAATCACGGCAGACAAAAGCCTCTCGCCCCCGCCTTCGGGATTTCAGAATATTCCGGTATTGACCGCGCGCTTTAGACCGGTTAAAGTTGGGCAGGATAAAGTTACCTTACTAACATGACTACTTCGCGATACAGGGCCCTGCTTTCGGGTGGGCGTGCTGGCTTGTTGCTGGGCTTTGGGATGGTTGCCGCTTTCGGGGTTGTGCCGGTAGTTCCGGCTGCCCCCAGGATTTTGTCCACGCGAACGGTGGGCAAGTACATGCTGGTGACCGCCAGCGTGCCGAAGGGTTGGGTGACCCTCATTCTAGAGAGCCGTTCGTTGACCAATGCGGGCGCCTGGGTGCCGCGCGCGGTGGCCCGTTCGGGATTCTCCAGCGGCAGGGCCAGCTTCACGGTGTCCGCCACCTTGAAAAACCAGGCGCTGCGCGTCCGGGGCCAATTGCGGGATCCCCTGCCGCCGTCCTTCTACCTGGGAAAACAGGTCTTTGCCGGCCGCAAGTCCAGCGCCTGGCGTCCGGACCTCGGGCGGGGCGAGGTGTTTGCACTGTCCGCCGACGCCAGCCTGCCCGCATCAACCCCCGTGCCCGTCGAGGCGACCACAACCCGCGCGGTGGTGGAATCCGATATTTGGAAGATCGACGGCGATACGCTCTACTACTTCAACCAGCTCCGCGGCCTACAGGTCATCGACCTCACAAATCCCGACGACCCGCAGGTCCGGGGCACGCTGCCGCTGCCGGCGGTCGGGGAGCAAATGTACCTGCTCGACCGGCAGCACGTGGTGTTGCTCGCGCGGAATAATTGCGGCGGCGATTCGCAAAGCCAGGTCGTGGTCGTGGACGTCTCCGGCAGCGCGCCGAAAACCGCCGCTGTGCTGCCGGTGGAAGGTTATGTCCAGGAAAGCCGCCTGGCCGGCACAGCCCTCTATGTGGCCTCCCAGTCTTACCGCGCGGGCAACGCGAGCGACGCCGGTTGGCATAGCGGCACGGTGGTGGCCTCCTTCGATCTTGCGAACCCGTCCGCCCCGGTTGCGCGCCCGACCCTCTGGTACCCCGGCTATGCTGGCGCCGTCCTGGCCACCGACCGCTGGCTCTTCGTTGCCACCCTCGATTATGCGAGCGGCGCGCAGTCGTTTGTCCGCGCCATTGATATCAGCGCCCCCGATGGCATGCTGCGGGATGTCGCCGGCATCCCCACGGCGGGCAACGTGGCCGACAAGTTCAAGATGAATCTGGCGGGGGATGTCTTCACAGCCATCTCCCAGACCTATCAGCCGGACACCAACAGCGGTTGGGGCGGCGCCTGGGTTACAAAGCTCGAGACGTTCTCCCTGGCCAATCCCGGGAGCCCGGCGCCGCTGGGTTCCCTGGAACTGGTGCGCGGCGAGTCGCTGTTTGCCACCCGCTTCGACGGCACCCGGGCCTACATTGTGACGTTCCAGCGCGTGGACCCGCTCTGGGTAGTGGACCTGTCCAACCCCGCGCAACCCGTCGTGGCCGGCGCCGTGGAGGTGCCGGGCTGGTCCACTTATATCGTCCCGATGGGCGATCGCCTGCTGACCCTCGGCGTGGAAACCAACCGCGTCGCAGTCTCCCTCTTCGACGTTCACGATCCGGCGCAACCATCCCTTTTGAGCCGCGTTCCGCTCGGCGAGAATTATTCCTGGAGCGAGGCCTCCTATGACGAGAAGGCCCTGACGGTCCTCAGCGACTCCGGCCTGATCCTGGTCCCCTATGCGGGGAACACCACCAGCGGATGGGCCGAGCGAGTGGCGCTCATTGACCTGGGGACGAACACGCTCGCCGCGCGAGGTGTGATCGAGCACCGGTTTTCGCCGCGCCGCGCCACCGTCCACCAATCGAGGGTGGTTTCTGTTTCCGGCCAGGAGCTGCTGTCCGTGGATATTGCCGACCGGGACCATCCGCTGGTGAAGGCCGATGCCGAAATCGCCTGGCCCGTGAACCAGATCTTCGAGGCGAACGGCTACCTGCTCGAGATCGCCAACGGTGGCGGGTGGCTTGGTGCGGATGCGCCGGTAGTCAGGGTCGCCCCGGCCCTGTTGCCCGATGCCGTCGCCAACCGGCTCGACCTTGACAACCTCCCGGTGGTCGGAACGGCGCTGCGCGACGGACGGCTTTACCTTCTCCAAAGCCCGACGGCCTACTACGGCTGGCCGATCGCCATCAGGTTCCCAACTGTTTCCGGCCAGAGCTCCGTTGATTCCACGAACCTGCTGATGACCGTGGTGGACGTCAGCGCCCTGCCCGCAATTTCCATCCTCGGACAGAGCATCGTTTCTCCTGGAAACTCCACGCTAGCCGGCGGTCACTATCAGCCGCTCTGGCCGTCGCCAGGCCTGCTGGTCTGGTTCAGCACTGGCTTCAGTTCCTGGATTAACCCGCTGGTGGATACGGTTCCCATCGGGGTGATGCGTGCCGTCGGTGGGACCACAGTTCCCATCCCCGCGGCCATCCTCGGCAGCGCCCGGACAACCAACTCGTCCGCCCCCATTGGCAGCCTCGCAGTGCGGGACCAGGTTGTCACTCCCGCATTAGCCAGCTCCCGGGCGTTCCTCTCTCTGCCCTATTGGCGGCCCTGGTGGAACGTCGGCGGAGCCTCGCTGCTCGCCTTCAACGTCAGCAATCCATCGAGCCCTGCCCTCGTTTCCACCTTCAGCTTCAGCCCGGCCAACGCCTCGGGCTTCAGCACGGCGTTGACTGCCCCGGGCCTCGTCTGCTTCAGCCACGAACAAACGGACTGGGTATCGCGGACGGCAGGCTGGCGGATGAGCGAATACCTTGACGTCGTTGACTACTCCGATCCGGCCAATCCCACCTGCCGCCCGGCCATCAGCATTCCCGGTCAGCTCGCCGGGCTGTCCCCGGACGGCGCAATGCTCTACTGCCTTGGCACCGCTATATCCGCTTCCGGCGCCTACTACTCGAACGACAACGAGGGCCTGAACGCCTGCGCCTATGACGGGGTGGGGGCTTACCTCGTCAACTCCCTGCCGCTCCCGCAA
>JAPLUA010000494.1 GCA_026397855.1 Verrucomicrobiota bacterium
CCTCCGTCATCGGCGTGCGCGAGCCGGCCGCCGATGCCCAGACCATCCGGCCCGAGGCGGACCTCCTGCTGGTGGCCGGCGCCGGCTGGACCAAGAAGCAGGCTGACGGCCAGCCGCACGTGAAGGATGCGGAGAAGCTGATCTACGATTGCCTCAAGCTCGCGCGCGCCTCGCTCGGCAGCAGCAAGTCACTGGTGGATCTGGGCGGCGAAGGGCAGGCTGTGCTAGCCTTCCTGACCCACCTGAACCAGATCGGCCAGACCGGCTCCACCCCGCGGCATCCCAAGGGCCTGGCAACCTGCTGCCACGGCGAGGAGCCGCACACCGTCGGCTGGAGGTTCATCAACGAGCGCCGCGCCATCAACCTGGACCCCAACTGCGGCTGGGCGCGCGGCAAGGCGGACGTGCTCTACGTGGCGGATGCCTTTGCCGTGGTGGCCAAGGTGAACCAACTGCTTGCGGCCAGGACTTGAACGACAGGTTCCAACGGCACTGAAAAGGAATGGGGCAGCGCGGGCGCTCCCCTGCAATAGTCCAGGTTCTTCGCAGCCTGCAATCTGCTGTATACGCTCACATTCGCACTATGAAGTTGAAATCACGCAACCTGCTGCCGCCCCGGACCGCCGCCTGTTTGGCCCTGCTCCTGTCACTGGTGCCGGCCGCCACGAGCTTGGCCGCGCCCGCCCCGTCGTTTGTATCCGCCAGGCCCGTCTGGCCCAAGGGGCGCGAGACGGAGAAGAACCTGTTCGTCGGCTTTCGCGCGAGCTTTCGGCAAGATGCCCCGGGTCGGGTTTGGTTGCGCGCGACCGGGGCAACGGTGTATCGCGTATTCCTGAATGGCCAGTTCCTCGGCCAGGGACCGGCGCGCGGCCCTCACGGCTATTTCCGCGTGGACGAGTGGGACCTCACCGACCGGCTCCAACCCGGCGACAACGTCGTCGCTTTTGAGGTCGCCGGTTACAATGCCAACAGCTACTCCCTGCTCGACCAGCCTTCGTTCCTCCAGGCGGAGGTGGTGGCGGCCGACGGAAAGGTCCTGGCGTCCACGGAAAGCAAAGGCGCGTCCTTCACGGCAACCATCCTGAAGGAGCGGCTCCAGAAGGTTCAGCGCTACAGCTTCCAGCGGCCCTTCTCCGAGGTGTATCGCCTCACGCCCGGCGGCGATGCCTGGCGCAAGGATTCAGCGGCCAAACCCGCGGCGGTCAAAGTCGCCGTCCTGCCCGACCGCAAACTCCTGCCCCGACGCGTGCGTTATCCGGATTACACGGTTCGGCAGCCGTCGTGGCTGGTCTCAAAGGGGGAAGTCAGGACCGGCATCAAGGTGGAACACCCGTGGAAAGACCGATCCCTGACCGGCATCGGCCCCAAGCTGGGTGGTTATCCGGAGAAGGACCTGGAGACGATTCCCTCCCTTGAACTGCAAGCGGTCGCGAATACGACCAACGAGGCGCTCAACCAGGTTTGGGCCGCTGGCACCTCTCTGAGCCTCAAGTCCAACTCGTTCGGCATCCTCGATTTCGGGTGCAACCTCACCGGCTTCATCGGGGCCCGGGTCACCTGCCGCAGCAACACCCGCCTCTTCCTGACCTTCGACGAGATCCTCTCCAACGGCGATGTGGATTTCAAACGCCTCGGCTGCGTGAACATCGTCGGCTACCAACTGCCTCCCGGCACCTATAACCTGGAATCTTTTGAGCCCTACACGCTGCGCTACCTGAAGGTCATCGTGCTGGAAGGCGATTGCGAGGTTCTCAGCCCTTATCTGCGGGAATTCGCCGGCGCCGGGGTGTGGGACGCGCACTTTGCCGCGAGCGACGAGCGGCTGAACCGCCTGTTTGCCGCGGGGCGCGAGACCTTCCGCCAGAACTCGCTGGATATCTTCATGGACTGCCCGTCGCGCGAGCGCGCCGGATGGCTCTGCGACAGCTTCTTCACCTCGCGCGTCGCCAAGGACCTGTGCGGCGACACCCGCATCGAGCAGAACTTCTTCGAGAACTATCTCCTGCCGCCGAAGTTCGCCTGCCTGCCCGATGGCATGTTGCCGATGTGCTATCCCGCCGACCACAACGACGGCGTGTTCATTCCCAACTGGTCGCTCTGGTTCGTCGTGGAGCTGGAGGAATACCTGGCCCGCAGCGGCGACCGCGCCACCGTGGATTCCCTGCGCCCGCGCGTGCTGCGCCTGCTGGATTACTTCAAGAAGTTCCAGAACGAGGATGGCCTGCTGGAGAAGCTGGAGAACTGGGTCTTCGTGGAGTGGTCCGCCGCCAACTCGTTTGTGCAGGATGTGAACTACCCTTCCAACATGCTCTATGCGCGGGCGCTAGAGGCGACCGGTAAGATGTATGACCTGCCCGAGCTGGTCCGGCAGGCGGAGAAAATGCGCGAGACAATCCGCTGGCAATCCTTCGATGGCCAGTTCTTCATAGACAATGCCCTGCGCGTGAACGGCAAGCTGCAGACCACCACCAACCGCACCGAGGTCTGCCAGTACTTCGCCTTCTTCTTCGACGTCGCCAAGCCCGAAAGCCACTCGCAGCTCTGGCAAAAGCTCCTCAAGGACTTCGGCCCGCAGCGCAAGCAGACCAGGGCATTCCCGGAGGTCCATCCTGCCAACGCCTTCATCGGCAACGTCCTGCGCCTCGAACTGCTCTCGCGCTACGGCGTTTGCCAGCAGCTGGTGGACGAGTCGCTCGCCTACCAGCCCTATATGGCCGACCGCACCGGCACCCTCTGGGAGAACGACGGCGCCTACGCAAGCTGCGACCACGGCTTCGCCTCGCACGGCGGCGTGCGGGTGCGCAAGGAAGGCGGCAAAAGAATCTACCAGGTCACGGTTCCCGCCGGCTACACCGTCAAGGCTGAGAATCGCAGCAGCCTGCAAGCAGTCCAGCGCTGAGCGCGTGTCAAAAAGCCATCTCCGCAACCCGCCTCCGCGCCATTCCCGGCCTCACATAACAACACCACGTCTCAAACACGCCACCATGGGTATGCTGCCTGCTTGGCAGGAAAGCAACCTGCTGTGAAGTGCTGCGGACCACTGCGGCGGGATCAGCGGGGACGATTGAGAATCACCGGGGAGTGCTAACTCAGGAAGGCAGATTGGCTAACTCGCGCTCGGTCTTTAACCGTAACTGCCCGCAGGCCGCGTCAATGTCGTGCCCTTTCTCGCGGCGCAGGGTGGCGGCTACCTTTTCCTTCTCCAAGGCGCGGAGGAAAGCTTCCTGGACCGGCTCGGCTGGCCGCACCCAAGGCAAGCCCTCGACCACGTTGTAGGGAATCAGGTTCACCCTGGCGTTGAGGCGGCGGGCGAGGGCCGCGAGAGGCTTGACCTGGTCAAGTCCGTCGTTGATGCCAGAAATGAGGATGTACTCGAAGGTGATCATGCGTCCCCTGCTCTTCTGGTAGTATTCACACGCGGCAATGAGCTCCGCTAGCGGGTGCTTGCGGTTCACGGGCATGATCTTGTTGCGAACCGCATCCGTCGCCCCGTGAAGTGAGATGGCTAGCCGGAATTGGAGGGGCTCGCCGGCCAGGCGCCCGATCTGTGGGGCGAGGCCGCTGGTGGAAATGGTGATCTTGCGGGCGCCGATGCCGCCGCCCCAGGGGGCATTGAGAATCCGCAGCGCCTTGAGCAGGTTGTCGTAATTGGCCAGCGGCTCGCCCATGCCCATGATTACCAGGTTGCTGATGAGGCGGGTGGGGGCGTGATGCGTGATGCGTGATGCGTGATCCGGAACCACGCCTCCAGCCTCGCGACTGTCCCCTGCAGCCTGTGGACCGTGGACTGTGGACTGCTGACTCAGGACTATCCCCCTCCCCCCGCGCCAGGTGCCATCTCTCGACAGCCAGCACCTGGTTTACGATCTCCTCGACGCGCAGGTTGCGTTTCCAGCCCGCGAGGCCGCTGGCGCAGAACTTGCAACCGTAGGCGCAGCCCACCTGGGTGGAGATGCAGAGGGTGTGGCGGTCGCTGGGATCGCCGTAGAGCGCGGGGCTGGCGGGGATGAGAACGCTCTCGATGAGGGAGCGGTCATCCAGCCGCCAGAGGAACTTCCGGGTGGTGTCCGGCGAGCCCTGCGGCCGTATGAGTTCGAGGGCGGACAGGGAATACTCTTCCCGCAATCGGCTGCGCAGGGCGGCCGGGAGGTTCCGCATGTCGTCCCAGCTCGTAGCGCGCTGCACGTAGAGCCATTCCAGCAACTGCTTGGCCCGGTAGGTGGGCTGGCCCCAGTCCCGGAACTGGATCTCCAACTCTTCAGCCGTTTGCGATCTTATGTCGGTCAACACAAGGACATGTTCCCCGTGCAGCCGATGCAGCTCATTCGTTCCGCAGTCATCACTTCTTCAAATAATACCGCTCGGTGTATTCCCGCACCATGCGGTCGGTCGTGAACTGCGGCACCAGGGTGACCATCGCGCGGCGGATGCGCTGGATCCACTGGCGGGGGATGCCCTGGGAGTCGCGCAGGAAATAGAGCGGGATCACCTGCTCGGTCAGCACCTTGTAGAGGTTCGCGCTGTCAACCCGGTCCTGTTGCTCGACGGAGTCCGCGTGGGAATCATCGCCGATGGCAAACCCGTTGGTGCCCTCGTAGCCCTCGCGCCACCAGCCGTCGAGGATGCTCAGGTTCAGGCAGCCGTGGCAGCCAGCCTTCATGCCGCTGGTGCCGGAGGCCTCGAGCGGCCGGCGCGGGGTGTTGAGCCAGACGTCGCAGCCGGAGACCATCTGGCGGGCCACGTGGACGTCGTAGTTCTCGATGAACACCAGGTGCCCTTGCAGGTCGCTGTATTTGCTGAGGTGAATGATGTGCTGAATGTAGCGCTTGCCATCATCATCCCGCGGATGCGCCTTGCCGGCAAAAACGAACTGGATCGGCCGGGCCGGGTCGCGGGTCATGCGGATGATATTCTCGAGCTGCTGGAAGATCAGCGGGGCGCGCTTGTAAGTGGCAAAGCGCCGGGCAAACCCGATGGTCAGGGCATCGGGGTTGAGCAGTTGATCGAAGGCGATGAAGTCCCCGTGGGTCATGCGCTGCTGCTGGATGAGCAGGCGCCGGCGGGCGAACTCAATCAGCTCGCGCCGCAGCCGGTAGCGCAGGGCCCAGATCTCCTCGTCGGAGACAAATTCCGGATCGGCCATGCGCTGCCAGAACTCGGGCGAATTGACCTCCGCCTCCCAGCTCGCGGACGGGGTGCGAGGCGCGGATGCGGAGCCGTTGGCCCGGTCGGCGGCGAGCTTGCGTCGCCAGAACCGCCGCACGGTGCCCTTCATCCAGCCGAGCAGGTGGATGCCGTTGGTGATGTGGCCGATGGGCACGTGCTCGACGGGCTTGTCGGGATACAGGCAATGCCACATGTGGCGGCTGACGCGACCGTGCAGTTCGCTGACAGCGTTGGCGGCGCGGGAGAGCTTGAGGGCGAGGACGGTCATGCAGAACGGCTCCTGGGCGTTCTGCGGGTTGACGCGGCCCAGCTTCATGAGTTCCGCGAACGGCACCGGCATCTGGGTGCGGAAGCGGTGCAGCGCGTAGTCCATCAAATCCGAGCTGAAACGGTCGTGACCGGCCTCGACGGGGGTATGGGTCGTGAAAAGGCACTCGGACTTCGTCAGGGCGAGCGCGTCCTCGAAACTCTTCCCGGCGGCCATCTTCTCGCGGAGGAGCTCGAGCGTGAGAAAGGCGGCGTGGCCCTCGTTCATGTGGAAAACCGACGGCTGCACGCCCAGGGACCGGAGCAGGTGAACGCCGCCAATGCCCAGGAGCACCTCCTGCATGATGCGGGTGGTGCTGTCCCCGCCATAGACGCGGAGGGTCAGGTCGCGGAAATGCTGCTCGTTCTCGGGCCGATTGGTATCCAGCAGGTAAACCACGGCCCGGCCAACATTGGCCCGCCAGGCCTGGAATGAGACCTGGTTCATGCCGATGTCCACCCGGCAGACCAGCGGCTCACCCTTGGCGTTGAGCACGGGCTCGACCGGAAGATTCTTCGGATTGAGGAGCGTGTAGTACTCCGTCTGCCAGTTGTTGGGGTCAATGGCCTGCTGGAAATACCCCTCACGATAGAAGAGGCTGATCCCGAAGAAGCCGATGCCGAGGTCGCTGGCCGATTTGGTATGGTCGCCGGCCAGGATGCCCAGGCCGCCGGCGGCGATGGGGAGCGTCTCGTGAAAGCCGAACTCAGCGGAGAAGTAGGCGACCGGGTTCGCGCGCAGCGCGGGAGCGTGCCGGTGCGCCCAGGTCTGCTGGTCCGCCATGTAGGCATCGAATGCCTTGAGGACCGCGCGGACACGCTCGGCCAGGGCGGGTTCTTGCAGCCGGACACGGAGCTCGTATTCCGAGACCTCATGGAGGATGGCCACCGCGTTGTGGTAAAGGTTCTGCCAGCCGCGCGGGGAAAGCTCCTGGAAGATCTCCTGCGCGCCCTGGTTCCAGGTCCACCAGAGATTGCGCGCAACCTTGTTCAGGCCCAAGGTCAATTCTCTCAATTCTTCGCTTGTCAGCGGCTTCTTCGTCATAATGTGCCAGTACGGTTGCTTAAAATGTTCATCCGGCGAGTTGTTGGGGGATACCGTACCGGCTGCGCGCTGCCGGGGCAATTAGAATTTATCTTCCCGGACATCCTTCCCAACCCGGCGGCAAGGCGCTAAGCTGCAGGGCATACATTGCATGCGCGTTTGATGAGAAAATACTGGCACGTCATTAACATCGGGATCCAGAACAACCTGACGTACCGGTTCAACTTCCTGGCCCGCGCGATCTTCGGCCTGGTTCCGCTGGTTGCCATCCTCTACGTCTGGAAGGCCATTTACGAAGGCAACGGCTCCGGGAGCAGGGTCGGCACTTACTCGCTGCCCGAAATGGTCTCCTACTACGTGCTGATCACGATGGTGGACGCGCTCACGGCGGTCAACGAGGACGACTGGCAGATTGCGGCAGACATCAAGGACGGGAACATCAGCCAGTTCCTGCTCAAGCCCATTGACTACCTGTGGTATCGCCTCTGCCTGTTCCTGTCGGGCCGGGTGACCTACGTGGCGGTGGCGACCATCCCCCTGTGCCTCTTCGCCGTTTATCTCCACCGCTACTTTATGCTGCCCGCGAACGGGACCGCCTTCGGCTGCTTCCTCCTCTCCACCGTCCTGACGGCGTTGCTGCAGTTCTTCACGTCGTATGCGATGGCGATGCTGGCGTTCTGGGTGCTGGAGGTCTCGACGTTCATTTTCATCCTCTACGCGTTTGAATATGTCGCCAGCGGCCACCTGTTTCCGCTCGACATCCTGCCGCGATGGCTGGAGCAGGCGCTCTATTTCACCCCCTTCCCCTACCAGCTCTATTTCCCTGTCAGCATTTACATGGGCAAAACGTCGGGCCCGGACCTGGCCCGCGGGCTGCTGATCCAGGGGGCATGGGTGATTGCGGCCTATTTCCTGGCTCGTTTTGCCTGGCGGCGAGGTATCCGGCACTATTCAGCGGTGGGAGGATGAGCCGATGAAATCCGAAATCCGAAACCCGAAACCCGAAGAGACGGGGCACGCATCACGCATCACGCATCACGCATCACGCTACCTCTCGATCTACGCGGCGCTTTGGAAGAACTCCGTGGCGCGCGAGATGGGGTTCAAGGGCAACTTCCTCCTGTGGATCGTCGTCGAGCTGCTCTGGTTCGGGCTGCAGCTCAGCTTCATCGGCGTGCTCTACCTGCACACCGAGCACATCGGAACGTGGACCAAATGGCAGGTGGTGATGCTGATCGGGGCGAGCCATTTCATCCAGCAGATCTTCCAGGCCTTCTTCCTAATCAACTGCACAAACCTCTCGGAGCTGGTCCGGAGCGGCAAGCTGGACTTCCTGCTGCTGCTGCCGGTCAACACGCGGTTTGTGGTCTCGCTCAGGCAGGTGGATCTCGGGGCCTTCGTCAATGCCGGGTCTGCGGTGGCGCTCATGGCCTACGCCGCACGCCAACTGCACCTGGCGCCGTCGGCAGGACAGGTGCTCGGGTTCCTGGGGCTGTGCGTCGCGGGGGTCGCGATTCATTATTCGCTCATGTTCCTGCTGGCCAGCATCAGCTTCTGGACCGTGCGCGCGCAGGGCATTGTCTGGGGCTACTACAACCTGTTCAACATCGCCCGCATGCCCGACGAGGCCTTCCGCGGGCTGTTCAAGATCGTGTTCACCTTTGCCATTCCCATGCTGCTGGTTTCCAACGTCCCGGTCCGGCTGCTGGCCGACAAGCTCGCGTCGCCCCGCCCGATCCTGCTGCTGCTGGGGATGAGCGTAGTCTGCTTTTGCGTTTCCGAATGGGGATGGCGCACCTCCGTGCGGCGCTATACCAGCGCGAGCTCCTGATGGCCTCATTTCGTCTTTGACTTCCGCGCCAACACAGGCGAAAGCTCTTCAACGAGACAAACGAGCACCGATAAGCCAAGACGTATATGGCCCACCCTCTTAAAAGCCTCCGCCGCCAGGCGCAATCAAAGCCGGCGGCTCGAACTGAGCCCGACGCCCGGACCTTTGACTGGCCGCTGGCAAACGAGGCCGAGAGCTTTCTCCGCCGCCAGGTCGCCGCCTTCCAGGGGCGAAACACGTTTGCGGGGGAGCTGGCTCAACGCATGGGAGCCGAGACCGGCACAGACTTCTTTGAATGGACCGATCACCTCGTCATCTCCCCGGACGAGAAGCAGGCTCTTCAAGCGCTGGGCTTCGCGCCCGATCGCGGGGCTGAGACGACCGACGGCTCGATCGTCTATGAGCATCCCCGGGCCATGCTCCCGCGCGTCATCCTGCGCCGCAGCCGGGCGCAAAGCCCGTCGGTCGTTGCCTTGCGGCCGGAGTTTCTGTCCGACTTCATGGCCAGCCACAGCCTGTTTGGCGAGCCGGAAGGCGAGCCCTGCTCCCGCTATCGTCGTATCCTGGTCTCCCAGGAGCACGGAACGCGGCTGGAGGCTGTCGAGCGCCGCGCCTATCGCGGCTTTGTTCCCGCCCCCCTCAAGCCGGGAGAACTGAGCCGGATCATCAAGGCCCGCGAACTCCTGCGCACGCGCCCTCGGCGATTCACCAGCGACGCTGAAGCATTCAAAGCCACTAACGGCATCCTGGATCGCGCCATGGCCCTGGTTGGACGCGACCTGGCCTGCCAATTCTTCTTCGAGGCTGAGCGGGAATACTGGGAGGGCCGCAACCGCGCCGGGCGGATCCAGAAGCATCGCCAGGGCCAGCTCGGCCTGGGCTGGGGCAACCATGATCATCACACCTTTCGCTGCTCGCGCGCGCATTTTGTGGACCTGGTCCGGTTTCTCCTGCGTCTGGGCTTTGCCAAGCGTGAGCGCTACTACGCCGGCGCCGCAGCCGGCTGGGGCGCCCAGGTCTGCGAGCAACCCGTGACGGGGATTGTAGTCTTCGCCGATGTGGATTTGCTGCCCGCGGAGACCACCGTGGACTTTTCAACGCACAAGCTTCCGCCGTCCCCGCGCCTGGGCACCGTCGGCCTCTGGGTGGGGCTGCACGGGGAGAGCTTCCTGCAGGCCGGCATGCACCACCTGGAAGCCCGCTTCGATTTCGACCTGCTGCGCGACCAGCTTAAGGAATCCGGCGTCAGCACCATGAAGCCGTTCTCTGATTTCGCATTCCTGCGCCAGGCCTTCACTGAGGGCGAGCGATGGCCGGTGCAAGAGGAGCGGCTGAAGCGCCTGCTGTCCGCCCGCCTGATCACGCGAGGCCAATTCCGCCGGTTCGACCAGGAAGGCGCCATAGGCAGCCACCTGGAGAATCTCCAGCGCCATGGCGGCTTCAAGGGTTTCAACCAGAAGGCCGTCAGCGCCGTCATTGCCGACACCGACCCGCGCCTGCCATGACCACTGCCAACAAGATAACCATCCTCCGGATGCTGCTGATCCCGTTCTTCGTGGTGGTGACGCTCTATTACACCAAGGAAGGACGCGAGGTGTATCGGCTGCTGGCAGTTCTATCGTTTGCGGTGGCGTCTGCTTGCGACGGGCTGGACGGCTACGTGGCGCGGCGATTCAACCAGCGCAGCGAGCTGGGCGCCATGCTCGATCCGCTGGCGGACAAGCTGCTGCTGGTGTCGGCGATTGTCGTGCTGAGCTTCGATCATCATCCCTACCTGGAAAGCATCCCGCTGTGGCTTACCGGCACCATCATCGGGCGCGATGTCATGCTTCTGATCGGCGTGGCGGTAATCCATCTGATGGTGGGCAAGCTCACGGTTCGGCCGAGGATCCTCGGCAAGGTCGCCACCGTCTTGCAGATGGTGGTTGTGCTTTGGATACTGCTGAAATGGGGACCTGGATGGCTCGCGTTCTGGATGTGGGGGGCGGCGATCTGCACGGGGATTTCGGGGCTATTTTACCTCTGGGAGGGCAGCCGCCAGTTGAGCGCGCACCCATCGTCCAGCCCCAAGGCGTAGAGCGTGGAGCGTGTGGATCGTCGGAGGGCTGGCTTGTCTCGTTTGACAGCGGCGGGCACCGGGTTTATATAATTCTCCACGAATACAATAAAACACATAACACGATATGCCAATACCTGTAGGATCCAAAGCACCTGATTTCACCTTGAAATCCAAGCAAGCCGCCGGCCTGGTGGATGTCAAGCTGAGCAACAACTTCGGCAAGAAGAACACCGTTCTTCTGTTCTTCCCGGCAGCCTTTACCGGCGTATGCACCTCGGAGCTGTGCGACATCAC
>JAPLUA010000260.1 GCA_026397855.1 Verrucomicrobiota bacterium
CGACGACCCGTATTACATACAGAACATCAATCGCGTGGTGGCGGCGGGGATGTTCGCCGGCTCCTACCATTTCTCGCGCCCGGATATTATCGAGACCACGCTCAATGCGGGCGGGGTCCGGAATAGCGGCACGGACGAGGCGGATCATTTCATTCAGATGGCCGGCCCCTGGATGCGGCCCGGCTACCTGGTGCCCATCCACGATCTTGAGGCCGGAGATGGCATTCGGACAGACGACCTGATGGGGCAGTTTTGCATGGACTTCTCCAATCGCATCTACCAGAAGATGGGAATCCGCCCCGGCATCTATATCAACGGCAATTACGCCGCCAACATTCTGCAAACCGCCGCGACCTCGCTGCGGGATCAGATTGCCAAGCCGCCGGCCAACATCCCCACCAATACCGTCCCGAGTGTCGTATCGCCCTGCTACCCCCATCTTTGGAGCGCCCGCTGGCCGAACCAGACAGATCCTGCTTCGATTAACGTGCAAACCGGCGAGCCGAAGGATAGCTACAGCAGCGCCTACGGGCCCTGGGATGACTACGGCGTCACGCACCCGTGGAAGTTCTGGCAGTACGCCAGCACGCTCCAGTTGCCGAGCTACAACAGCGGCGGCAGCAATCTGGACGCGGATGTCGTGCGCGGCGGCTTCGAGTTTCTGAAGGACCAGCTCATTCCCGCCGTCTGGATGAATGACGCCAGCGGGGATTGGAGCACGCTGACGAACTGGAACAGCGGGCAGACGCCGACAGCGCCGGTGACCGGGCCCGGGCAGGTGACCCCGGCGGCGAGCAGTCCATTGCCCACCCCGCGTCTGCCCGGGGCCGCCGGGACCGGCACCACTTCCGGCCAAAACGACACGGTCATCCTCGAACGCCCGAGCGCCAATATCACCGTCACCCTCTCGACCGGCACGCATAATATCCGCAAGCTCTATATGCGCGAGACGTTGAACATCACCGGCGGCTCGCTGGCGATCAACTACGCGCCCTCCGCGGACTCCACGACCAACGGGGCGCAATTCTCCGGGCCGGTCACGCTCGGTGGCAGCGGCAGCCTGAGCGCCCACACGCTCCAGGTGGATGCCGGCCAGACCTTCACGCTTGCCGGCGGCACGCTGACGTTTAACACCCTCAATTTGATGCCTCACAACACGGCCCCGGCGAAAATCCTGATGAGCGGCGACGTGAGCTTCAATGCCCTTTCCAATGCCGCCGCCGTCATTGCCAAAGGCGGCGGGTCGGGCGCTTCCGGCTTCATTAACCTCGGCGGCGGCACTCGCGCCTTCAATGTCGGCAATGGCGCAGCGGACGTTGATCTCTCCGTCAATGTGGCGATCACCAACGGCGCGCTGGCCAAGGCCGGCGCGGGCACGCTGGCCCTCAACTCCGCCAACACCTACAGCGGGGGCACCACCCTCTCCGCCGGCCGCCTGCTCGTGAACAACACCACCAACTCCGGCACCGGCAGCAGCGGCGTGACGGTCAACGGCGGCATCCTCGGCGGCACCGGCACGATCGCCGGAGCACTGACCGTCAGCAACGGCGGAACGGTCGCCCCCGGCACCACGTCTTCCCTGGGGATGCTGACGTTCAACAGTGCGCCGGCTTTTGCCGGCACCAACTTCATGCGCATCAACCGCAACGGCGGAAACTCGCTGTCGGACAAGTTGGTGCTCACCAGCGGCACATTGACCTACGCCGGCACGCTCGTGGTGTCCAACGCCGGCGCGGCGCTCACGGGCGGGGAAGTGTTTACGAATTTCATCGCCGGGGCCTACGCGGGCGGCTTTGAGTCCGCCAGGATGCCAGCCTTGAGCAGCAACTTGAACTGGTATCTCGGTAACCTGGCGGTGAACGGGACGATCCGGGTCAACCGCAAGCCCGTAGTCAGCGGCATCGCGGTGACGAACACTCCGGGGTTGGCGGTGCCGATCCCGGTCGCCAGCCTGCTCGGCAGCGCCACCGATGCCGACGGCGACTCGCTTGCACTGGCGGGCTTCGATCCCGCAACGACCAACGGCATCGCCTTGTCTTCCGACAGCAACTCCATCTACTACCTGAACAATGCTAATGTGGCCGACCGGTTCGCTTACACCATCACGGACGGACACGGCGGCACTGCCACGGGCCTGGTGCAAATCAGCCCCGGGGTGAGGCCCCCGCCGCGGATTGACTCAATCCGCCTGAAGCCCGATGGCCAGGTCCAGTTGTATCTCAGCGCGCTGCCGGGCCATTATGTGGTCGAGGCGAGCACCTCGCTGGTGAGCTGGGTGGAGCTGAGCAATTTCATCACGTCCGGCGCCGCCTTCGAGTGCCTGGATCCGGCCACCAACCAATGCCAACGTTTCTACCGGGTGCGCCTGATTCCGTAGCCGCCCCGTGCAACATCGCCTGTCCTTGAATTCAGCCCCGTGATACAGTAAGAGCCTGTTTGAAAACTCCTGTTTGGAGTTCGAGCTTTAGCTTGCCCGGTGTCAAAAGCACGCTAAAGCGTGAACTCCAAACGTGCCGCGTCGCCTCGAGACGAGTTTTCAAACAGCCTCTTAGAGGGGGTAAAGGAAGCGAAGTGGATGGCCTGATGACCTTTTGCCACGCTGCTCGAAAGGGCGGATACATTGAAAGTCATTGGCCTAATCATGTTCGCGCTCCGGAAAATCGAAGATGCGCACGGGCGGTTCTCAGGGCCAATTCATGAAAGGGGTGGGGACGAGGCCGTCCCCACCCCTGCCTTTCGCGCTTCACGGATGAAAACACCGCTTGCGAGGCGCAGCTTTCGGGTGAATCATCATGGGGTTCTGGCGTCCCTGCCCTTGACGCGGGGGCTGGAACGCGATTGTATTGCATGGAGCTAAAGATTTTATGGCTAAATACAAGATTGCATGGCTGCCGGGCGATGGCATCGGTGTGGATGTCCTCGATGCGGCAAAGATTGTTCTCAACAAGCTCCAGCTCGACGCCGAATACATCCCCGGCGATATCGGCTGGGACTTCTGGTGCCAGGAGGGGGATGCGTTTCCGCCGCGCACCATCGAGCTGCTGAAAAACGTGGATGCGGCCCTGTTTGGCGCGATTACCTCCAAACCCGCCAAGGCGGCCGTGGCGGAGCTCGCGCCTGCGCTGCAGAGCAAGGGGCTGACCTACCGCTCGCCGATCGTGCGGATGCGGCAGTTGTTCGATCTCTACATCTGCCTGCGCCCGTGCAAGGCCTATCCCGGCAACGCCCTCAACTTCAAGGAGGGCATTGACCTGGTCGTCTTCCGCGAGAACACCGAGGATCTGTATGCCGGGGTCGAGTTCGCGCCCGTGCCGCAGGAGCTGGCCGACACGCTCTCGAAGCTGGCCAAACCTTTTGCGCCGTTTGCCAAGGTGCCGCTGGACCAATACGCCATCTCCTGCAAGATCAACACCCGCGCCGGCTCGGAGCGGATCGTGCGCGCCGCCTTTGAATTCGCCCGCAAGCACAAGCGCCGGCAGGTCACCGTCGTTCACAAGGCAAACGTGGTGCGCGCGACCGACGGGCTGTTCCTGGAGGCCGCCAAAGCCGTGGCGAAAGACTTCCCCGAGATCAAGCTGGACGAGGCGAACATTGACGCCATGACCATGTGGCTGCTCAAGAACCCGTTCAACTACGACGTGCTTGTGGCGCCCAACCTCTACGGCGATATCATCTCCGACCTGTGCGCCCAGATGGTCGGCGGACTCGGGTTCGGCTGCTCGGGCAACATCGGCGCGAAGCTGGCCGTGTTCGAGCCGACGCATGGCTCGGCCCCGAAATACGCCGGCCAGTACAAGGTCAACCCCATCGCCACCATTCTGGCCGTCAAGATGATGCTCGATTGGCTCGGCGAGTCGGCCAAGGCCGTCGCGCTCGAAAGCGCGGTGGCGCAGGTCATCAAGGAAGGCCAGGCCCGCACCTACGACATGGGCGGCACGACCACGACGTTGCAGATGGCCGAGGCCATCGCGCAGAAGTTATGACCGCCCCGGCCCCAGGCGCCGCTGCGCTCGACGGCAGCGGCGCGCGGAAGGTCATCCTCCACGAGGTCGGCCTGCGCGACGGGTTGCAGATGGAGAAGCAGGTGGTCCCGCTGGAGCAGAAGATCCGCTGGACCGAGACCCTGCTGACGGCCGGCGTGGACATCATCCAGCTCGGGTCGTTCGTGCATCCGGGCAAGGTGCCGCAGATGGCGGATACCGACGCCCTCTTCCGTCATTTCTCGGCCCCCGGTCGCAAGCCTGCCGGCGCGATTCTCTCGGGCCTTGTGCTGAACGAGAAGGGTTTGGAGCGGGGTATGGCCTGCGGCGTGGATATGTTCTGCATGGGCGTCTCCGCCAGCGAAACCCATAGCCAGAAGAATACTGGCATGTCCATCGCCGACGCCACGGCGCGCATTATTGCCATGGCCAAACAGGCCGCCGGTGCGGGCAAGAAGGTGCAATTGTCGGTCCAGTCGGCTTTCGGGTGCGGCTTCGAGGGGTCGGTGCCGCCGGAGCGCGTGATGGGCATCGCCGAGCAGTTCCTGGGCGCCGGGTTCCGCAACCTCAGCCTGGCCGATACCGCGGGCCAGGCCACGCCAGCGCAGGTCGGGCTGCTGTTCGGCGGGGTTCTCAAGCTGGCGGCGGACGCTGAGTGCACCTGTCACTTCCACAACACCTACGGATTGGGCATGGCCAACTGCTGCGCCGCGATGGACGCGGGCGTGAAGTGCTTTGAGTCCTCCGTCGCCGGCCTCGGCGGCTGCCCGTTCACCAAGGTGGCCGGCGGCAATGTCTGCACCGAGGACCTGGTGCATTACCTGCATCGGCTGGGCCAGCGCCCCGAAGTCAACCTCGACCGCCTGGTCGAGCTGGCCCGCGACATGAGCCGGTTCTTTGGCCGTGAGCTGCCGGGCATGATTTATAAGATCGGGCTTGCCCAGGCAGCCCCGGCATCGTGCTGATTATGAGCAATCCAACCAACCAGACCCCCAAGCCCCGCCAGGCGCTGGAAGGCATCCGCGTGCTGGACATGACCAACGTCCTGGCCGGACCCTTCGCCACCCTGCACCTGGCCCTGCTCGGTGCCGAGGTCATCAAGATCGAGAACCCCACCGACGGCGACCTAGCCCGCAAGCTCGGCAACGTCCCCAAGCTCAACCAGGAGCTGATGGGCACCAGCTTCCTGGCGCAGAACTCCAACAAGAAATCGCTCACCCTGAACCTGAAGGCCCCGGAAGGCCGGGAGATCTTCAAGAAGCTGGTCGCGACGGCCGATGTGCTGGTGGAGAACTTCCGGCCCGATGTCATGAAACGCCTGGGGCTCGACTACCCCGTGCTCGCCCAGATCAATCCGCGCCTGGTTTATTGTGCTATTTCCGGGTTCGGCCAGACCGGGCCGGACGCCTTCAAGCCGGCCTACGATCAGATCATCCAAGGCCTGAGCGGCGTCATGGCCATCAATGGCGACGAGCGGCTCAACCCGCTGCGCGCCGGTTTCCCGGTGTGCGACACGGTGGGCGGGATGAATGCCGCCTTTGCGACGCTCGCCGCGCTGTTTCACCGCGAGCGGACGGGCGAGGGGCAGTTCATTGACGTGGCGCTGCTCGATTCCATCATGCCGCTGGCCGGCTGGGTGGCGGCCAATCTGCTCATCGGCAAGCAGCAGCCGGTGCTGATGGGCAACGACAACTTCACCGCCGCTCCGTCCGGCACTTTCGTCACCAAGGACGGCTACATCAACATCGCCGCCAACAAGCAGGAACAGTGGGAAGCAGTCGCCGACCTGCTCGGCGTGCCGGAGCTGAAGACCGATCCGCGCTTCCAGGAGCGGGACAGCCGCAAGAAGAACCGCAAGGCGCTGACGCCCCTGCTCGAAGTGGAGCTTAAGGAAGAAGACACCGCTCACTGGGTCGAGCTGCTGAACAAGAATGACGTTCCCTCCGGGGCGATTCTCCGGCTGGAGGACGCGCTGAACCAGCCGCAGGTGCAGCATCGCCAGACCTTGCAGAAGGTCGCCGTTGACGGGATCGGCGAGCTGCGGTTGTTCGGCCTGAGCGCAAAACTCGAGAAGACGCCCGGCGGCATTAAGACACCACCGCCGCGCCTCTCCGCCCACACGAACGAAATCCTCGGCAAACTGGGCTACTCGCAGGAGGACATCAAACGTCTGAAAGAGGCCCGTGTGATTTGACCTGATTAACCCCCGCCCTTATAACTCATTTAACCATTTGACCCATTTGACGAACCTATGA
>JAPLUA010000327.1 GCA_026397855.1 Verrucomicrobiota bacterium
GCCATGCGCCGACGTGGCGTTCATGGGGGCCGGTTTTATCCAGGAACGCAGCGTCTGCCAGGTAAACGCGATGCGCCCCTGTTTGAGGGCGCGATCAATGGCGTCGGGCGGCAACGTCAGCTTGGCATCAATGAGGTTCGTCTGAACAATCTCCTTGCGCACCGCCTCGGGCCACCCCTCGGCAAGCGACAGGAGGCTCACAACGAAGGTGGTTGTGCCGGCCGCCTGCGGCGAGGCTACTTGGGGCGGGGTGGGGTTCACCGCGGGATTGTAGCGCGGCGACGGCGTTGGCGTCGCCGGCAGGGGCTCCGATATGGCCCCGTTGCGGGAGGGGGTGGAAACCGGGGGGTAGGACATCTGCCTGGCCTGGTTGAAAGGCGGGGCGGGCGCCGCATCGGACCGGGCCTGGCCCAGCGAAAAGGGCTGTTCTTGTCCGTGCTGATCAAAGGGGCTGCGAATGTCCGAAGGGACAGCCACCAGCCTTTGCTCGCGCCGGCGCATGATGAAGGCGGGGTTGATCCGGGGCAAAACCTCAGCCAGGGGGATCGAGACCATGACCTGGTCGCGGTCGGCGTCCCTGGTAAACAGGGCGGGGGCGGATTGACGCAAGTGACTGAAGGGGATCTTCACCGCGCCGCTGGAGAGCTGCTTCAGAATGGCTGCAAGCGGGACCGAAATCACCTGGTCCCTTGCGTCCGGCTGGACAACGCGGGGCTGTAGTTCCAGGGGCAATCCGTCGAGAATGGGCTGCAGCGGCAGTTCGATTCCCTCGCCGTTGGCGGTGAACCCGCCAGGGTGCGGAGACGGGGCATTCGCCGACGGGGCTGCCTGCGGTGGCTGGGAGGCAGGCGTGGGGGCGGGTTCGGCGGGGGTTCGACGCTCGCCGGGTGATCCAAGCAGTTTTTGCACAAGGTTCTGCAGGAAGCCGACCATTGATTTCTTAAAAGCGTTAGGGAGTGAACTCATGTTAAGTGTATCATTTCAAACCCGGCACCAATGTAAACACCCGAATGGAATCATAACCGGGCCGGCATACTGCCGGAACCCCCGGCATCCCGCGTGGCGGATTGCCCTTGGTATTTGTTGGTGCACGTTTCATCTCGTCTGCCTGATTTCACATTGCTTCTACCGACATGTGCAGCATGGAATATGCCATGGCGTCTGCGGTTGCCTGCCGTTCATCAAAACCCCGCGACAGGAGCGATTTCCCTGAAGAAAGGGCCAGACTCTGTTGTCTCATCACTGGACTGGATGTCTCATTGGCACGCTCAGTTCCTTGCCGCCAGGCCCCGGGCCGGGGTGTAAAAGGGCGAATCGAGCCCTATTCTTGGTCTGCCTCCCGTCGGGAATGACCCTTGCTGTCTTGAGGCGCTGGCCAAGTTCGTTGTTTTTGAAGCTTGAATATATGCCGGCGCCGAGTTAGCGATTGACATGAGAAGCAATGGAAACGCGCCATAGAATTCTGTTGGTGGACGACGAGCCGGGTTTGCTGGAGACTTACCAGCAGATCCTCGGGCAGTTGCCCAGCCGGCCGGAGATTCAGACAGCCGCCTCCGGCGCGCGCGCCCTGGCGATGCTGGAGGCCCAGCCATTCCGGCTCCTGATCTGTGACCTGAAGATGCCAAAGATGGACGGCTTGCAGGTTCTCTCGATCGTCCGCCGCAAGCACCCGAGCCTGCGCACGGTGGTCCTGACAGGGGTCGAGGATGAGCAGTTTCGCTCGCGAGCTTACGCCCTGGGGGTTGACCTTTATTGGAACAAGCCCACCAGCGAGCAGGAAATAAGAATGTTTCTGGAGTGCCTCGAATCCCTCCTCGGCCGCGATGCCGCGGAGGGATTCCGGGGCGTGCAAAGCAAGAGCCTGATGGACATCATCCAGCTCGAGTGCATCTCGCAAAGCTCTTCTGTGCTGCGCATCACCAACGGTCCGCTCACCGGCAAAGTCTGGATCCAGGACGGGGAACTCATTGACGCCGAAGCCGGCGACCAGCGCGGCGAAACCGCCTTTCAGAAAATCCTGTCATGGAAGGCGGGCAACTTCGAGAGCCGGCCAGCAGAACCGAACCGGCCCCGTGCCATTTTCAAATCCTATAACGCGGTGCTTCTCGAATCGGCCCAGGCGCTCGATGAATTGCAGGGCGGCGTCTCCGCCGAGGGCGCGCCTGTGCCGACGAAATCGCCGCTCGCAGAGCTGTCGCAGGTGGAGGGGGTTGAGTTTGTGCTGGCGATGCTTCCGGGGGAGAGCCGCTACCAGGTTGCACGGGGGCTGGAGAATCCGGAGCGCATGGCCAAGTGGGCCAGGGAAAGCATTGACCGGTTTCGGGAGTTGGGCCACCGGCTCAATGCGGGGCCGCTGGAGAGCATCCAGGCCCAGGGGCCTCAGCGCCACGCAACCCTCGCCTGCCAGGGCAAGGCCGAATTCTGCGTGGGCTGGAAACATTCGATGACCCCGGATCGGATCCGGGAGATGATGAAGAAGGTTTTGTCGCTATGGGTTTCTTGAGCCTCTTTTCCAAATCGCCGCCCGCCTTGCTGGCCCTGCCGTCCGGCAGCTTCACGGTGGACTGCGAGGGTGTCGTGCTCGTTGGCACAGTGCCTTCGAGCTTCCCGGCGAATCTGGTGAAAGATATTGCCCGGCAGGTGCTCGCCATATTCAAGGACGGGAAAGAAAATGCCCAGCTGCCGCTTTCCGAGATCATCATCAGCTACCCGAGCCTGAAGATTACAGCCCGGGAGCTGCGGGGGGGCGCCATCATCTTCCTCTCTCCCCAGGCCCGATACTCACCGGCGAACCAAATCTAACCTGCTTATGGCCGCAAAGAAACTGGATCAACTTGTCAACGATGTGGAGAACTATGTCGAGTGCTGGAAGCAGTTTAACCGCTTCGTCACCCTGGCGCGGGCAAAGAAATTCACGCCGGAGGATGAGACCGAATTCCTCGACACCAAGAGCATTCTGATCCAGCAGCTGGAGCTAATCATGTCCCTCGTCGAGCTGGTTGCCCCCAGCCGCGAGGAAATCCACGCGGTTGTGGGAGATGCGCCATCCTTGCGCTGCCTCAGCGAACTCAACGAGGGGGCATTTCGCAAGCTGGAGAACCAATGGCACAAGATCTACATAGACTGGCACGCCCTGCTCGGCCAGTTGAGGGTCCGCCAGCGCGGGGAAACCTCCATGTACGGCCTCGGGTCCATGTTCGGCAAGAAGGGATAACCCGCGGCATCCGGTCCCGCCGTGCGGGCGCAACTCACATCACCGAAGCGCAGACATTCCTGTCCAATGCCGCTAGCATAAGCCTGTCGCTCCTCTGGAGTTGGGCGGCGGGGCATTGGAGAGGTTTGTAACATTCCATGGTTGCGCGCGGATGACAATGTAACAGATGGGCCCCAGCGCCTTGCCAGGGACTCCCAATCGTCCCTCCCCGGCAGTCCAAGCGTGATTCAACGGTAGCACTACGGTATTGCCCCGGTAGCACTACGGTAGCGGCCCCATGTTGATCTGATCAACATGGGCGCGCTCGGAAGCAATACCGGAACGTATTAGGCATTTATCCTGATATAATTTGATCTTTGTGCATTTTGTGGTTGATGTGTGGGTGGTTGTGTGGGATTATGGAGTGGGGATTGCGTAGGACGGAGC
>JAPLUA010000177.1 GCA_026397855.1 Verrucomicrobiota bacterium
GGATCAGCTCGAGCCGATCCATAAACTGCGAGGCGAGCCCGGGCAGCCGCCGACGCCCTGCGGCCACGGTCTCTTCAAAATGGGCGCGCGTCAGCGCCGGCAAAGGGTCGTTCGGGATGAGGTGCCGCTTCAGATGTTCCATCGCGGTTTCCCGCAGCTCGGCGCTGTCACCGATTGGCGCGTAAAGCGCATCAAAGCGGATCAGGGCGCGCAGATCTTTCTCCAGCCAGGCGAGGTCCTTCTGGATGGCGAGCTCCACCAACCGCTGCACGCCGGCCAGCGAGGCGGCGCGCGCGCGGTCGCGGGTGCGGAAGAGGCGCACATTCACGGCCCCCTCGGCAAACTCGATTCCGGGCCAGCCATACACCGGCAGCCCCGGGCCTTCGACCACGGCAATCCGCTCCGGCAGATCGCCGCAGGTCCAGTCCGCAAGGCCAAAGCGCTCCCAGCGCCCAGCGGCGCGAGTCCAGTCCGCGGAATCGGACGGGGCGGCAGGCCCGGGCTCCGCCTGCCTCAGGCGCTGCTGGAGCTGCGCGAGGTCGCGCCCGGTGCCGAGCGATTTTCTTTCATGGTCAACGATCTCGATGCGCGGGCGCAAATGGGCCGGCAAGGCATTGGCCTGCCAGTCGGCCGCCTTCACTGCCACGCCGTAGTGGCGGTGAATAAAAGCGGCGAAGGACTGCAGGAACGACGCCCCCGCCGGCTGAAACTCCCGGACGATCTCCGCCACTTTGGGCGGAAACGGCATGAGTTCGCGGCGGATGGATTTCGGCAGCGCACGAAGCAACCCGCCGATCATCTCCTCGCGAAGCCCTGGCACGGCCCATTCGATGGAGCGTGAAAGGCAGTTTGATAGTCACGCCGTCGTGCTCCTCGCCCGGGGCATAGGCGTAGGCCAGGGCCACGGGCTGGCCGCCCACCGGCACGGCATCCGGGAACGCCGCCGCGTCATATCCCGGCAACTGCCCGCCCGCGAGTTCAGCCTCCGGGATGCAGAGCCGTTCCTGCGCGGCCGGTTCGCGCAGCACCCGGTTCAATTCGTGCAGCGAGGAGATGCCCTCGAGGTGCCGCGCGTAGAATGCGCACAGGGCCTGGTCCAGGTCGCCCAGGGCGCGATCACGGACCCGCGTGCGCCAGTTCTCGATCTTCTCGCGAATCCCCCGGTTGTGGACCAGGAACCGGTACTGCGGCGGCAGCTCCGGCCTCTCCTCCTCCACGGCCGTGAGAACGCGGACATCGTCGCGATCGGCATCGGCGTCGTCCCCGCCGCGGCTGCGGGACGGCATCAGGTTTTCCTCCACCAGGGCCGAGCGGATGAAGATGGCGGTGGCGTCGCGGGGGTTGATGTTGCCGTAGGCGACTTTCCGCCGCTGCACCTCCAGCCCGTGCAAGGTCACGATCTCCTCTACCAGGACGTTGCCCGCGCCCGGGCTCCAGTGCGGATTCTGGTGGGTGAGCTTGCAGCAGTGCGGCGCGAGCTGGTAGATCCAGAGCGGGTCAATCCCCGCCACGGTGCGCGCGAAGAGCTGGGAGGTCTCCACGATTTCGCCGGCGACAATCCATTCCGGCTGGTTCGACTTCGGCCTGGGAGGCGGCTTGCCGCCCTTGGCGGCCGGCTTCCTCCGCGGCTCGCCGCGCGCGTAGAGGGCCGAGCCGGGGAACACCGAGACCGGCCGGTTGCCCGCCGCCTTGTAGCTGTTGCGGTCCTCGAAGCGCGCGACGTGGCCGATCAGCCCGGCGAGGATCGAGCGGTGGATCGCGGCGTAAGCGGCGTTGCTCTCGTTGAGCCGGAGCGTGCCCATGTCCTCGAGGGCGTCGTGCAATTGCGAATAGACATCCTGCCACTCGCGCATGCGCAGGTAGGAAAGAAAGCGCTGCTTGCAGAACTTCCGCCGCTGCCCCTGCGTCCGCAGCCGGTCCCACTCGTCGTGGACGGCGTTCCAGATGTTGAGCAGCGAGAGAAAGTCGGACTGCGGGTCGGAGAACTGCTTGTGGGCCGCAGCCGCCGCGTCCTTCTGGTCGAGCGGACGCTCGCGCGGATCCTGGATGCTCAGCCCGGCGGCGATGATCAGCAGCTCGCGCGTGGCGTGCTCGTGCTGCGACTGGAGGAGCATGCGCCCGAGCGTGGGATCAATCGGCAGCCGCGCGAGGTCGTGGCCGAGCCGCGTAAGCGCGCGCTGTTGATCGAGCGCGCCCAACTCCTGCAGCAGGGCGTAGCCGTTGGCGATGGCGGCGGACGTGGGGGGCTGGACGAACGGGAAGGTCTCAATGTCGCCCAGGTGGAACGCCTTCATCCGCAGGATGACCTCGGCCAGGTTGGCGCGCTGGATCTCCGGCTGGGTGAACGGCGGCCGCGTGTTGAAATCCTCCTCGGCGTAGAGCCGGATGCAGACGCCTTCCTGCACGCGGCCGGCGCGGCCTTTGCGCTGGTTGGCGCTGCTCTGCGAAACCGGCTCGATCGGCAGGCGCCTGGTGCGCGTGCGCGGGTTGTAACGGCTGATCCGGGCCAGCCCGGCATCAATCACGTAGCGGATGCCAGGGATGGTCAGCGACGTTTCGGCGATGTTGGTGGCGATGACGATCATGCGGCGCGCCGAGGGCGCGAAGACACGCTGCTGGTCGCCCGCGCTGAGCCGGCCGAACAGCGGGACGATCTCCGCCTCCCCGGCAAAGCGGCCTTCGAGCTGGTCGCTCGCCTCGCGGATGTCGCGCTCGCCCGGCATGAAGATCAGCAGGTCCCCCGAGTTGCTCTCGTAAAGGATGCGTTCCGCCGCCTGCACCGCGGCGTCCACATAGCTGACCTCCCCTTGCTCCTCGGATGCGGCGTCCAGGGGCCGGTATTGGACCTCGACCGGGTAAACCCGGCCGGACACCTCAATGATCGGCGCATTGTCGAAGTGCCGGGAGAACGCCTGCGTGTCAATCGTGGCGGAGGTGATGATCAGCTTCAGGTCCTTGCGCCGGGCCAGCAGGCCCTTCAGGTGGCCGAGGAGGAAATCAATGTTCAGGCTGCGCTCGTGCGCTTCGTCGAGGATGATCGCATTGTATTCCGCCAGGTCGGGATCACCCTGGGTTTCGGCCAGGAGGATGCCGTCGGTCATCAGCTTGATGCAGGTCTGCGGGCTCGACCGGTCGTCAAAACGGATCTTGCAGCCGACCTCGCGTCCCCACGCTACATTCAATTCCTCGGCGATGCGGCGCGAGATCGAAAGCGCCGCCACCCGCCGGGGCTGCGTGCAGCCGATGCTGGCCTCGATTCCCAGGCCGGCCTCGAGGCACATCTTGGGAATCTGGGTTGTCTTGCCCGATCCGGTCTCCCCCGCAATGACCACCACCTGGCGGGCGCGGATGGCGGCGACGATCTCATCCTTGCGCGCGGTGATGGGGAGGTCCGGCGGATAGGACGCGCGGGGGGCGTGGAGCCGCCGCTCTTCCCGCAAGGCCACCGAGGCCAGCACCTGCTGCCGCAGCCGCTCCAGCAAGGCGTCGCGCTGGTCCGGGTGATGGCGATCGCGCAAGAGCCGGCCCAGCCGTCTCCCCAGCCGCACCCAGTCGGGCAACATGCATCGCGGCAGCAGCGTCCCCAGCTCTTCAATCCGGAGGTCAGGCATACAGGGCCCCGGACCCTCGCGGGGCGGAGCGCAGTTCCCGGGAAGCCGCCGGCGGCCTATGTCTTGAGCAGTTCTTCAAGCTCCTTGAGCAACTGATCGAAGAGCGCCATCGCGTCCTCGATCGGCTTGGGAGTGGTCATGTCCGCGCCGGCCACCTTGAGCATATCAATGGCATACATGCTGTTGCCGGTCTTGAGGAACTTCATCCATTGCTCGCGCGCGCCCGGCTCGTTGCCGAGGATTCGCTTGGCGATGGCGGCCGCGGCGCAATAGCTGTCCGCGTAGCGATACACGTAATAGCCCCGGTAGTAGTGCGGAATGCGCAGGCATTCCACGTCCAGCTCCGGGTCAATGACGAAGTCCGGCCCGTAATAGCGCACATACTGCTCGTGGCAGAGCTTCATCAGGACATCGGCGGTCATCGGCTCGCCCTTCTCGGCGAGCGTGTGGGCCGCGCGATCGAACTCGGCGAACTGGGTCTGGCGGAAGATGGTGCCGCGCATGTCCTCGAGCATCTGGTTGAGGAGAAAGGCGCGCTCCTTTGGGTCCCGGGTGCGCTCAAGCATGGATCGTTTGAAGACGATCTCGGCGGCGGTTGATGCCACCTCGGCCGTGAACATCGGGTAGCCCGAATAGATCGGGGGCTGGTTCCTGGCGGCAAACCAGCTCTGGGTCGCATGGCCCAGCTCGTGGGCCACGGTCGAGACATCGTGGAACTTGCCCTTGTAGTTGAGCAGCACGTAGGGGGCCGACAGGTAGGTGCCCATGTTGTAGGCGCCGCTGCGTTTCCCCTTGTTTTCATAGACATCTATCCAGCGCGAGTCGAACGCCTGCTTCATCACCGCCACGTAATCCTCGCCGAAGGCCTTGACCCCGTTCAGGACCAGCTCGCGTCCCTCCTCGAACGGGTAATCGCGCTCGGGGACATCCACCAGGTTCACGTAGAGATCGTAGAAGTGGACCTGGTCGAGCTTGAGCACGCGCTTCTTGAGGGCCACGTAGCGCTGCAGCAGGGCTGCATGGCCGGTCACCGTCCTGACCAGGTTGTCGTAAACCCCGGCCGGCAGGTTCTCCGCATCGAGGGCGCGGTGGAGGCTGGTGGGGTAGCCTCGCGCCTTCGAGTAGAACCAGTCTTTTTGCATTGAGCCCGCCAGGGTCGCGGCCAGCGTGCTCTTCACATCCAGGAAGCTGCCGTGCAACGCCAGGAAGGCGTCGCGCCGGTAGCGGCGGTCCTTCGACTGCATGGCCTGGCTGTGGGAGGAGGTGGTGATTTCAATATCCCGGCCCTGAGGGTCCTTGACGCTCCGCCAGCGGAGCTCCGTGTTGCTGAGCAGGCCGAAGGCGTCGCCCGGGGCCTCGGTGGCCTTGCCCGCCATGGCCAGCAATTCCTCCTCGCGCGCGGACAGGATATGCGTCCTGCTGCGGAGCAGGTCGTCGAAGTAATGCCGGTAAACCTTCAGGTCGGCTCCCTCGAGCCAGCCCCGAAGCCGGTCCTCGGGAATGCGCAGCAGCTCGGGCTGGAACCAGGAGCTATCCTCGTCCCACTTGACCGCAAGGGTTTGGGCGCGCTGGTAAAGCGCCTGGGTTGCGGGGACGCGCATGTCCTCGTCCCGTTTCATCGCCGCCCAGGAGTAGAGCTTCTCAAGCTGGATGTTGACCTGGTCCCGCAACTGGAGCGCCGCCAGCAGGCTCTTGGGGGATTCGCCGACTGTCCCCTTCCTGGCAGCGAACTCCGCCACGAGCGAGGAGATCTGCTTGTAATGCTCATCCCATTTCTCGGGCGAGGCATACATCTTGCCGAGGTCCCACTTGAAGCGGTCCTCGATTGCGGCCCGTTCCGGGGCGCTGGTGGCGGCATGCAATGCGGAGGTCATGGTTAGAAGAGCAATGAGGGCGAAACGCCTCAGCAAGGCGCTCGAGATAGTTAATGTTGTCATGTTACACATCAGATTCAGGCGCGTCAGCGCGGATATCATTGGCTCAAACCCGATTCTCCGCAACCGGCGCGCCCATCAACGATGAAAGACTACACGACCGCCATTGATTGTTCGAGCACTAAACTGCCCCTCCGTCAATCATCCGCGTTTTATGGCTGTTCAACCATCCCGGGAATAGGCTAAGGTTTGCCAATGAACCAGATTCACGGACATGAAGTCATGCAGATGATGCTGCAATCGGGCAAAGCCTACACCCGCGCCAGCCTGCTCGCAGATATCGTCGCAACATTCGGGCCCGGCGCGCGGTTCTTCACCTGCTCGGCCCGAGATCTTACCGCCGAGGGCCTTGTGGATTTTCTGCAGGCCAAGGGCAAGTTCGTGCCTTGCGACGACGGCTTCCAGACCTCCCCCGACCTGATCTGCAAGCATTGAGCCGCCCGCCCATGAATTAGGATCGCATGGCCCTTGTTAAGAGCGTCAACGGCTTTGCGCCCCGGTTCGGGGAGCGCTGTTTTCTCGCCGACAATGCGACTGTTGTCGGGGATGTGGTGATGGGCAACGACTGCAGCGTCTGGTTCAGCGCCGTGATCCGCGGCGACGTTCATTCCATCCGCATCGGCAACAACGTCAATGTCCAGGACGGCGCGATCATCCATTGCACCTACAAGACCTGCCCGGTGAACATCGGGCATTTCGTTTCCATCGGCCACCGCGCCATCGTTCATGGCTGCACCATACAGGACAATGTGCTGATCGGGATGGGGGCCATCGTGATGGACAACGCGGTTATCGGGAGCAACTCGATCGTCGCCGCCGGCGCGGTGGTCTCACAGAACACGGTGGTTGAATCCGGCACGGTGTATGCCGGGGTTCCAGCCAGGAAGCTGAAAGACATTGACCGCAAGCTGGCCGAGGGCGAGATTCAACGGATTGCCGGAAACTATTCGATGTACGCCGGCTGGTACCAGAACCAGGCATGAGAAAAATGGCCGCACGCCACCTTCGACGGTCTGCCGCGCTGGCGGCGGCTGCGGCCCTGGGAATCACGCTCAGCCCGGGCCGCGCCCTGGCCCAGCGCCCGCTTGGGACCGATGTTTCCCACTACCAGGCGACCATTAACTGGGCGAGCGTGAAGAGTGCCGGGGTTGCCTTTGCGTGGGCCAAGGCGACCGAGGGGGTCGGCTACACGGACGCTTATTTCGCCGCCAACGAGGCCAACGCGAAGGCGGTCGGGATCCCGATCGGCGCTTATCATTTCGCGCGCCCGAGCAGCCACCCCAACATCACCGGCGCCAACAGCGCGGACACCGAGGCAGCCTACTTCTGGGGGGTTGTCAGCAACTATGTCAAGGCGGGCGGCTCTTACCTGGTGCCGATGCTGGATTGGGAAGACACCAGCGCCACGGTTGCCGCCGGCTTCACGTCGGCGGCGACGATGTCGGCGTGGGTCAACCAGTGGTGCAACACCGTCTCGAACTATGCGCGGCTGAGCGGTGTGGCCGGTATGAAGCCGATCGTTTACACCGGCGTCTGGTTTTCCCAGCCGGGCTCCACCTACCCGGGCCTGACCACCGCGGTGACCAACTGGCCATCCTGGATCGCGGCATACCCCGCCAACCCCAGCCCCCAAACCGGCGGCCCCTCCTCCTCTTTCCCCTGGAGCACGTGGACGATATGGCAATATGCCGACACCAACTGGTCGGGCGGGGATTCCGACGTCTTCAACGGCACCGCCGCCGGGCTGGCGTCGCTGATTGTTGGCAACGTGTCGCCCCCATCCATCGTCTCGCATCCCTCAAGCCGTTACGCCGACCGGGGGACCACCATCACGATGACTGCCTCCGCCGGCGGCTCGGCGCCGCTGCGGTTTCAGTGGCGCTTCAACGGCGCGAGCATTGCCGCCACCAACAGCTCCCTCACGCTCTCCAACATCCAGCCTGCCAACGCCGGCAGCTACACCGTGGTGGTCACCAATTCCTCGGGCAGCGTCACGGGCAAGGTGGCCACGCTCACGGTCAACCCCCTGTTCACTCCCGTCTTCTCGGACAACTTCGACGTGGACTCCTCGGCGAACTGGAAGCTCAATCAATCCTCGGCTGCCAATACCCGCCTGGCATTCGCGTTCAACTACTCCGGCTACGGCATCCCCTCCGCGCCCAGCTCGGCGGGTGGCGCCACCAGAGGGGTGAAGTTCGAGGCGAACCACACGGGCGCCGGCATCGCGGCCCTGAACATTTCGCCCATCGGCCAGAGGTTCAGCGGCAACTACCGCCTGCATTATGACATGTGGATCAACGCCAACGGGCCTTTCCCCGCCGGCGGCACCGGGTCGAGCCAGTTGCTGACCGCGGGCCTCGGCACCTCCGGCAACCAGGTGCAGTGGAACTTGGGCACGTCCGACGGCGTGTTCTTTGCCATTGACGGCGAAGGGCAGGCCAGCGACACCTCGCCCGACATCCGGGCCTATGTGGGCATCGTGCTGCAGGAGACGAACAGCGGCGTTTACGTCGGCGGCACCAATACGAGCATCCGCCGCTGCAGCGACCCGTATTACTCGAGCCTGTTCGCGGGCGGCCAGTCGCCGCCCGCCTCGCAGGCCCAATCCGGCGTGCTCGCAGCCGGCACGGTCGGCTTCGCCTGGCGGGATGTTGTCGTCAGCAAATCCGGCAGCACCATCGAATGGTTCATTGACGGGTTGAAGATCGCCTCCGTCACCAACGCCGCCCTCGCCGGCAGCAACATCTTCGTCGGCTACTGGGACCCGTTTTCCTCCCTCTCCGCCAACACGAACCTCAGCTTCGGCCTGGTAGACAACCTGCGCGTGGAGGTGCCGGCCGTCGCGCCTTCCATCACGATGCAGCCGCTGCCTGTCGCCATCAAAGTCAACAGCGTCGCTGCCTTCGCCGTCACGGCCACCGGAATCCCCGCGCCCGCCTATCAATGGCGATTCAACGGCGCCAGCATCCCCGGCGCCACCGGGTCCAGCTACACGCTGGCCGCCGCACAATACACCAATGCCGGCAGCTACTCCGTCCTCGCCACCAACATCGCCGGCTCCATCCTCAGCTCCAACGCCCTGCTGGCGATTCTCGCCCCGTCGCCTGCGCAATTCCAATTCCTCGTGCAGATGCCTGACCGCTCGCTGCAACTGCTCCTGGCGGGGGACCCCGGCGCCACCTACTCCGTGGAATTCTCCACCAACATGGCGAACTGGACGACGCTGACTGTTGGCCGGGTGACTTTGGTGCAGCACCTTTGGTGGCGATCAGCTCATCGGCGATTTTCCTGATCATGTCGGCCACGGCGAGCTGAGCCATGGGATCCACCCGCGCGGAGCTGAATACATGCGGCCGCGCCAGAGTCAAACTTCTTCTTGTTGAACTATGACGATGATCCAACGCGCAAGCCGGTCGGTGGCAACAATAATGGTGGGATATGCCCTGACGGGGCAGGCGGCGGGCAAGGCTACAGCCGCACCTGCGGGAACCAACAGTGCGGCGGCGCTGAAGAAAGTGAAGGAGCAGGCGGCCGATCATTCAACGCCCTTTGCATTGACCGCAGAGGAGCCGCTCAGCCCGCGGGCTCCCGGCGATTTTGCGATTGCCGTGCTGCCGGACACCCAGATGTACACGGCGGCACGCAACGGCGGCAAACCGGAGATGCTCGTAGCACAGGCGGAATGGATCCTCTCCAACCGCGCCAGTCGTAATATTGTCTATGTGACCACGGAGGGAGATATCAGCAACGATGGCAATAAGTTCCCCGCAGAATGGCTCCGCACGACCAACGCCCTCTACCGTCTGGAAAATCCGGTGCGAACCGGCCTGCCCGACGGGCTGCCCTGGAGCGCCGTGGTGGGAAATCACGACACCCGTTCCGGGGGCACGACCCTGTTCAATGCGTTCCTGGGCACCAACCACTTTGCGGGGCGCAGCTACTACGGCGGCTATTACGGCGCTAACAACGACAGCCATTACGACCTCTTCAGCGCCGGCGGCCAGGATTTCATTGGGCTGGCCCTCACGATGGGGGCGGGGAGCAACCCCGACCTGATGCGCTGGGCCAACGGGGTGTTGCGCGCAAACGCCAACCGGCAGGCCATCGTGGTGACCCACTCCCTACTCGGTCCCGCCGCCTGGCCGCATCCGGCCCCGTGGACCAAGGAAGGGCTGCAGATCTACTCCGCCCTGACCAACAATCCCAACCTGTTCCTGATGTTGTGCGGCCACCGCCATGGCGAAGGTCGCCGCCATGAAGTCCTCGGCAACGGGCGGAGTGTGGATGTGGTGCTTTCGGACTATCAGGGCTACACGAACGGCGGCAATGGGTTCATGCGGTTGATGGAGTTTTCACCCCGCAACCAGACCATTCGCGTGAAGACATACTCGCCCTGGACCAAGCAGTGGACCACCAACAGCGATGGTTGCTTCTCGCTCGCCTGGGCCGGGCGGGGAGGCTCCCCCCACGCAGCGCATTAAAGACGAGCTGAACGTCAACAAGTAATTGACAAGGGGCACGCCTTCAATGATGATTCAGGTTCCTAAGGGCTTCCACCTCGGCCTCGGCTGAGGGTATCCCGCGAAGCCAGAAAGGGGGCCTGGAGGCCCCCTTCCTTTTTTACGCCGTGCGCTGAACGTGCGGATGCTCCATGACTATCGGAGGGGAGCGCGCATTACTTGCTGGGATTCCAAACCATTTTCCCGGTGGCGTTAATGTAACCTGTGCGGCCGCTCACCTTGACACGGGCCAGACCGTCGGCAAACGACGCGGCTTCGTCGAACTGGGGGTTGACCACAAACTTGCCGCTCTTGTCCACATACCCCCACCGCCCGGACTGGCGGACCTGCGCCAGGCCCTCCGAGAATGAGGCCGCCTCGTCGAACTGCGGATTGACGACGAATTTGCCGCCGGCGTCAATGTAACCCCATCGCTTCGCCTGCCGGACTGGCGCGAGGCCTTTGACAAAGCAGCCGACCTCGTCGAACTGCGGATTGACCGTGATGGTGCCGGTCTTGTCAACGAACCCCCAGCGGCCGGCCACCCTGACTCCGGCAAGGCCCTCGGAAAATGTTTGCGCCCTTTCGAACTGCGGGTTAATCACCGTTTTGCCGCCGGCATCCGCGTAGCCGAACCGGCCGGCCAGTTTGATGACGGCAAGCCCGTCGGAGAACGGGCCGGCTTCGTCGAACTGCGGGTTGATGACGATCTTCCCGGTCTTGTCAGCGAAGCCCCAGCGACCGCCCATCTTGACCGCCGCAAGGCCGCTGGCGAACTTCCCCGCGTCGTCGAACTGGGGGTTGATGACGTATTTGCCTTCCGGGTTGATGTAGCCGAAGCGGCCGCCGGAAAAGCCATTGAAGGGGGTGGGGGCGCCGCCGATCCTGACGGCTGCCAGGCCGTCGCTGAAGGCGTCGGCCTTGTCAAACTGCGGATTGATCGTCATCTTGCCAGCACCGTCCACATAGCCCCACTTGTCGAGCCGGACGGCGGCCTGGCCCTCGCTGAAGACATCCGCCTTGTCGAACTGCGGATTGATGACGAGCTCCCCGGAATTGGAGACAAATCCCGAGCGGCCATCAACGACCACCGGGTAGAGCACCTTCGGGGCGGCGCCAAGGGATATAGGCCCCAGGATTACGAGTGCGAGCAACACGGACTTCCACGAGTTTTTCATAGTATTCAGCTTTTCACGCTTTGGTTTCTCACGCGCGGCTCATGCCGTGCGCTGCACGGGCGGATGGAAATTGGATCATCGCCCACCTCAAGCGTGGCTACAGGATATCCAATGGGGAGCCGGATGTCAAACGGAGATAAGCGCGGGCTGCAGGAAGGCAGCGATGCCTCAAGCTCGCGACCAAACCCACATTGGGTAGGGCGTCTTCGCGAAAACAGTCTTCCCGACCCTTGACATTGCGGTGCAGCAATGCTTAGCCTTCAGCCCATGATACGCAATCTTATTGTGACCTCGATTGTTGTTATGAGCACTGCCGCCACCCTCACCCACCGCGGTTACGCTGCCAGCTTTGGCGACGATACTGCATTTCTGAAGAGCCACACGGAACTCATCGTGCTGAGCGACAGGCGGGGTGAGGCTAAGGTGGCTGTCGCGCCCGCCTACCAGGGCCGCGTGATGACCAGCACCGCCGGCAGCGACTCCGGCCTAAGCTTTGGCTGGATCAACCGCGAGCTCATAGCCTCCGGCAAGACCCAGCCCCACATCAACGTGCTCGGCGGCGAGGATCGCTTCTGGCTCGGGCCCGAGGGCGGGCAGTTCTCGATCTTTTTTGCCAAAGGCACGAAGTTCGAGTTTGCGGACTGGTTCACGCCTGCGGTCATTGACACGCTGCCGTTCAAGGTGGCGAGCAAGTCCTCCACGCAGGCCAGGTTCACCGCCGAGTTCGCCCTGACTAACTATTCGGGCACGCGCTTCGATGTGGCGGTCAACCGCGAGGTGCGCCTGCTGGCCACGGCCGCCGCCTGGAAGCAGCTCGGCGTGAAGCCGGCCGCCGGCGTGAGCCTGGTCGCCTTCGAAACCGATAACGCAATCAGGAATGCCGGCCGCAGCGCCTGGGAAAAGGGCTCGGGCCTGCTCTCCATCTGGATTCTCGGCATGTTCAATCCCTCCCCCTCCACCACCATCGTGGTGCCGATCAAGCCCGGTCCGGAGTCGGAGCTGGGCGTGAAGGTGACCTCGGATTACTTCGGCAGCGTTCCGCCGGACCGGCTCGTGGTCAAGAACGATGTGCTCTACTTCAGCGGCGATGGCAAATACCGCAGCAAGATCGGCATCAACCCCAAGCGCAGCAAGGCCGTGCTCGGCAGCTACGACGCGGACAACAAGGTGCTGACCATCGTGAAGTTCAACCAGCCGGCCGGGGTGACGGATTACGTCAATTCGCTCTGGAAGCTCCAGGACAACCCCTTCGGCGGCGACGCTGCCAACAGCTACAACGACGGCCCGGTCGCCCCCGGAGGCAAGCCGCTCGGCCCCTTCTACGAGCTGGAATCCTCATCCCCGGCAGCCGCGCTGGCGCCCGGCAAGAGCCTTTCGCACATCCATTGCACGATCCATTTGAGCGGACCGGAAGCGGCGCTGGATGGAATCGCGCAGGCTGCCCTCGGGGTCTCGCTCGCCGACATCCGGGCAGGGCTCAAGAGCCGCTAAACCGCACCGGGCTACCTCCAGTGCGCAGCTTCAGCCAGACAACGGAGGGGCGTTTCCGCAACGCCCCCCTTGTTCGGGCAGGAGTTCAAGCCACGGTGAGGCGTCCCCGCAAACCATCCACCAACCCGAACCCAACGCGCCAATAATGAACACCAACAAGCAAGGCATGTTCGTCACCAAGGACGGCAAGAATGTGCTCTTCACCTTCATGCTCGTCAGCTCGCTCTTCCTCCTCTGGGGATTCTGCAACGGCATGATTGATGTGATGGACAAGCACTTCCAGGAGGAGCTGCATCTTTCACTGTCTCAATCCGCCTGGGTCCAATTCGCGCACTACCTGGGCTACTTCCTCATGTCCCTCCCCGCCGGATGGCTGGCGACCAGGCTGGGATACAAGGGCGGCATCATCGCCGGGCTCCTGATGGTGGCGGTGGGCGGGTTCTGGTTTGTCCCGGCGACGAATATCGCCGCCTTCTGGGCCTTTCTGGTCGGCGTCTGCGTGATCGCGTCCGGCCTCACCTTCCTCGAAACGGTAGCCAACCCTTACACGACGGTGCTGGGCCCGTCGCGCTACGCCGCCACCCGCATCAACCTGGCCCAGTCCTGCAACGGCGTGGGCTGGATCCTCGGACCGATCGCAGGCGGGATGTTCTTCTATGCCAAGGACGCCGCCGGCAAAAGCACCGGCAGCCAGACCCTCTGGATTCCCTACGCCGGCGTCGGCGTGGTGGTGCTCCTGCTGGCCGTTGTTTTTCTCTTCTCCCCCGTCCCCGACATCAAGTCCGAGGATGACTATAATCTGGACGACAATAATGACGCCAAGGCGGGCACGGCCGATGCAGGGCGCGAAGTGAAGCACGGCCCGGTCTATGCCCTGCTGCTGGCCAATGTCGCCGCGCTGATCGGCGTTTTCGGATTGATCCTCTGGCTGATTCTCTCGGCCCTGAACGCGGGCCAGCATCTCGCGGGCGTCGCCTCGTGGCTACCCCACCCTTCCGGGCTG
>JAPLUA010000580.1 GCA_026397855.1 Verrucomicrobiota bacterium
CCGGACGCCGGCCAGGAGGATGGGATTGCGCGGGGCAAACCGGTCAAAGCTTCGTCCACCTACATTGAGCCCGGCAATGATTACCGGCCGGAGAATGCGGTGGACGGGTTCCCGGACACCCGCTGGTCATCCGGGTTCAGCGATCCGCAGTGGCTGGCGATTGATCTAGGGGCTCCGACACAGATCTCCCACGTGATCCTGGACTGGGAAGTGGCCTGCGCCGGGAGCTATTCCATCCAGACATCCGCGGACGGGAACACGTGGACGGATGTTTACAGCACGACCAGCGGCAAAGGGGACAGGGAGGATATCCGGTTCACGCCGACCACGGCCCGGTGGGTTCGCTTTTACGGCACACGGCGAGGCACGCTGTTCGGCTATTCGTTATGGGAGATGAGGGTGTTTCCGTGAAAGCCTTTCTGAAGCAATCGGTTGAACCCGATATTGCGGCAATCAGGAAAACGCCCTTGCTTGAGGCAATCACCGCGCTAGTTGGGCATGTTGCCGTTCTCTCTGCGCGACCAGCAGGACTCGTTGACGCGTTGTCTTGAAGCGATGAATGCGGTCATGCCGCTTAAGGCGGTTTACCTTTTTGGCTCTCATGCGCGCGGCGACGCCCGCCCGGACAGCGACGTTGACCTGTGCCTGGTAGCTGACGGCGCGGGCGCGCAACTAAGAGCGGCTAATCTGCTGTCCCCAGCTTGCTCAGCGGCGCACTTTGACTTCCGTCCGGCTCTGCCCTAGCACCGGCAACTCCATTGTCCCTTCCTGGGCGGACCAGTTATCCAGGTGGAGGACGATGCGGGCTGGGGGCGTGCGTGGCGGCGGGGTGAGCTTGAGGATGCCGCTGGCGCCGTTCCGGGCGACGCGGAACTCCAGCGAGAGCGGGCCGAACTCTGTGGCGATGTCCCGCACCCGGGTGACGGCCCCGGGCCGGGCCCATTTGGCCGGCATCGCTTCGAACAGGTGCAATTCATCGCCGCGCTCGAGGATGAGCGAGTGGCGCACCAGCCGGATGAACTCGGCGCTGGCCCAGTTGTGGGGCATATCGCCGACGACCTGGTCGCCCTGTCCCGCCAGCAGTTGTTCCTCGCGCCACACCAGGAGCGGCGAGGCGTGGTTGCCAAAGGCATAGAGCGTGCGAGCGGCTTTGTCACCCTGGCCCAGCCACAGCCATGCGTGGCCGTAGAACGAGCCGAAGTAGGTCCAGATGCCGTCCTTTAACCAGCCGGTGTCCTGCACCAGGCCCTCTTGCTCAACAGCCTTCAGCATGGCCATGTTGCCCTGCACCAGCGGGTCGGTGGGGGAGAAAACCTTTCCGGGAAACAGCGAGTGCAGGAACGCCCATTGGGCCTTCTGGGGCGGGAGCTTGTCGTCGGGCTGCATGCGGATGGGGACGTAACGATTGCCGTGGGGGTCGGTCCGGGAATCGCGTGCGGCGGCAGTGCGGAAGACATCAAGGAAATCGTCGTATTCCTTTTGCCAATCGGTGGCCTGGTCCGCCTTGCCGAGCCAGCGGGCGGCTTCGATGGCGGCGCGCAGGCCAGCCAGGGTCCAATAGATGTTGGTGTATTCCGGCACTTTGTCGGCCAGCCCGCCGTCGCTGAAGCCATCAGGGATGAGCCGCGCGTTGAGGGCTCCGGCAGGGGGCATTGCGCGCATCTTGCGAATGAAGGCGAAGCCGCGCTCGACATTCGGCCAGGCCTCGATCAGCCAATTCGTGTCGCCGGTCAGGCGCGCATGCCGGGTGATGGCCCAGAGGGCGATGCCGGTCTCCTTCCAATGCGCGTCCATGAGCATGAAGCTGCCGTCCTTGCGCTGGAAGCTCATCAGGTATTTCACGCCGTTGCGGGTCTCGTCCGAGCGGCCCAGGTAGGTGATCGCTTCCAGCAGGAACGAGCCGTCCACCACCCAGAGGCCCCGGTAACAGGTGGGGCCGACCTGGAAAGCCGGGAGGCCCTGCTTGATTTCGCGGGCCTGGTAAATATTGCGGATGGAGGAGTCGAGCAGGGCCTGCACCCCGGGATCGGGGACCTGGAGGCGGCCATAGGGCAGGGGCGCCGCTTCCCAGAACCGCTCGGCCTTGCGCCGCAAGGATTCACCCTGCGTGAAGTCAAACGGCGCATCGCCAGCCTGGCGGCCGCGCGCGACCACGAAAGAAAGAGTAGATTCTCCCCGCGCGGGTATGGTCACTTCGGGGAATTGCACAAGCAGCCGCCGGCCGTTTCTCTGCATCGCAACGATTGCGGAGGAGCAGTTCACCATGGTCGAGCCACCGATCTGAACGCGCTGGCGGAACGGTTCCGGCGTCATGGGGGCGGCGCTCTCGATGGTTAGCTGGGGAGAGACGGAGGTCGGGGAGCGACCGGCGTTGCGGATTCGCACCATCAACAGGTCGTGGCGGGCAGGCTCGCTCCCGCCGGAATCCGTCCCGCAGTCAATGTGCGCGAGGGATGGCCGGGAACACCGCCCGGTGAGCAGCTCCGGCAGGTGGGGAGGGCTGTCTGCGCGGAACACCCAAAGCGTGTTGAGAATCGTGTTCTTGTCCGGGGAATCCTCCGCGGCACCGACGGCTACATCAATCCACCCGTCGCCGTTCTCGTCCCGGGCAGGGAAGGCGAAGAGTTCGGGCTGGTTGCGCCCCTTTTCGGCGACCATATCCACGGTGCGGAGCGGTTTGCCTTCGACCTGGAGGGAAAGGATGCGCTGTCTGGGATTCGAGTGGTAGCCCTCGCAAAGGCCGAACACGATGATGTAGGGGCCCGCCTTTGCGGCCTTGAATCGGTAATGCACTGAGCGCCCCATTCCGATCGCCACGTTGCTGAAGGCCGGATCGCTGCCCGGGGGCGGGGAGGCCCACCCGGCCTGGGAGACCTGGGAATCCAACCGTTCCCAGGCAAGCTCCGCATCCTTCGATCGGGAAACCAGCGGTGGGGCAATGGCAAAGGTCTCCTGGGTGATCTCAACATCGTCGCAGCGATGGAACGTGCGGACGATCGGCACGCGTGGCGAGACCATGTCCTGCTTGATCCAGCGCGACTCGCGCCCCAGGCCGAAGGTGATTCGAGTCCCGAATCCGGCGTAACTTCCCGGGTAATCGTAGAGCAGGCTGCCGTCCTTGCCGACCAGGGTTTTCTGCCAATCATCGGGCAGGCAGATCGCCGTCTGCCAATTCGTCGGCGCATACCGGAAGTCTATAGTCCAGGGATCATTGGTAGAGGGACCCGCGTAAGCGCTGCCGGCGAGCAGAAGCCCGAAGCCCAATCCCAGGCGCAGCCGCTGTTTCCATCCTCCACCTCCCATCTTCAATCCTCAGGTGAAGCACGACTGCTGCCAGCATGACGCCCGATGCAACTCATGTAACCCATGCAACCCAATCACCCGCCCTTCCCCCCATAAACGCCATACTCCCTCACCGCCTCCCACATCGCCATGATATTCTCCGGCGGCACGTCGGCCTGGATATTGTGGACCGTATTGAAGATGAATCCGCCGCCGGGGGCCAGGTCGTCAATGCGCCGCTTCACTTCGTCGCGGACCTCCTGGGGCGTGCCTTGCGGCAGCACCCGCTGCGTGTCCACGCCGCCGCCGTAGAACGTGACGTCCTTGCCGAAGTTCTTCTTTAGCTCCTTCGTGTCCATCCCCGCCGCGCTCACCTGCACCGGGTTCAGGATGTCTATGCCCGACTCGATCAGATCCGGGATGATCTCGGCAATAGCGCCGCAGGAGTGGTAGAAGATCTTTACGGGCACCTGCGCGTGCTTCCGGATGAACGTGAAGAGCTTCGTGTGTCGGGGCTTGATCAGCTTGCGGTAGAGCTCCGGGTTGACCAGGCAACGGTTCTGGCTCGCCAGATCATCGGCCTCGGAGATCATCATCACGCTCGGACCCAGCAGCTCGAGCGCGCGCGCCCAGTACCTCATCTTCACCTCCATGATGGCATCCAGCAGCGCCTCGGCGAAAGCCTGGTTGGCGACCATGTCGCAGTAATAGTTCTCAAACCCGCGCATCCAGAGGGCGATTTCGAAAATGCCGGGCGCATTGCGGCCCAGCACGTAGGCCACCTGCTTGCGATTCATCAACTCATTGGCCCGCGCCACCATACCCTCGTAGCGTCCGGGGTCCAGCGGATCCGGGAACTTATACTTCGCGAGGCCCTGGACGGTGTCAATTTCCGCCAGGGGATGCCGGCGCATGTCGTAGTAGAAGCCGCCGTCCTGCGGCTTCCACCATTCGATGCCCCACTCATCCACCAGTTTGTCGTAGCCGTCCTCGCTCCAGGGCAGCGCCCCAATGCCGCGCGGTTTGGATGGGTTTACGCCCCACACATCCACCTGCAGCTTCTTCTTCACATCCTCGTGCACGCGCGCAAGCTGCTGGATGGGATCCTCGATTTCAACCGAGGCCTCGGGCAGGCCCAGGTATTTCCGCAGGCGACGGTAGGCTCGCTCGTGAATGCCGGTGAGGATGGTGCCTCCCAGGTCATAGGGGACACGGTCGGGTTCCTGGTGATTGAGCGCCGTCGCGACGCGCCGGCGGCTTGTCCAAGTTTGATCGGTCATGGCTGTTTTTCGCCAGGGGCGCGCCACCGGTCCTTCACGGTCACGGAACCGAGAGGGCGTCCGCTGAATCGTGCGGGAGAATAGAGGGCCCGGGCGGCGCTGCCAAGCAGCTTTCGTTTGCGCCCATGCCGCCGGGTGTGATTGAAAGCGGGTGAGGCTAATTCCATAAAGCCTCCCAATGGCGGTTGGCTCGTAGAACCCGCAAGTGGGCGATTTGGTCAGCGTGGTCATGCAGCCAGGCGGTGCCCGCCTTTTTGAGGCGGGCTTGCAGCACATGGCGATGCCCGCTCTCGATCATACCCGAGCCGATGGGTAAACCCAA
>JAPLUA010000101.1 GCA_026397855.1 Verrucomicrobiota bacterium
CACAACTGGTGCTGGAAGGACAGCGCGCATCGCGTCTTTCCCTGGGGCATGGTCTATCCTTGCGACGAAGTGCCCAAAGACATCGCCTACGTGCATCGCAACCAAAGCCTGCTCTTCCGCCATTTCACGCCGGTCTATCAGGAGCCAAACACCTATGTGCTGACGGCCGACAGCCATCGCTTGGGCGGCGGCAAATGGCAGGTAATCGAGGGCATCCTAAAGAGCTTTGACCTCGCGCTCGCCACCCACGTGGACAACCTCGGCACGCTCAACGAAGACGGCCTGGTCGTGCCTCCATCCGCCAAAGCGATCTTCTATCCCCTGCCCTTTTGCCCCACCGATGAAACCTTCGCGAAGGTGCGCGACTGGGTTCAGCACGGCGGCGTCCTCTACCTGTCGGGTGACATCTCGTATGACACGTTCCACCAGCGCACCCGCACCAACCGGCTGGAGGAATTGTGCGGCGTCCGGTTCCTCGCGCAGAACTACCCGAACATCGCGGTGAACGCCACCAACGCCGCCGACCAGCCCTGCATTCGCGTCCAAACCGTGCCCCCGGCCTCCGGCGCCCAAACGCCCGTCCGGGTGCTCCGCCGCGGCGCGGATGGCTCGCCGCTGGTAGTCGAGCGCCGCCTCAGCACCGACCCAGTTGAGCTTCACAGTGTCCCGGCGCGGCGCGAGGGCGATCTCGCGCTCTACCGCAGCGTGCTGGCGGCGGCGGACATCCGGCCCATCGCGCTGGAGCCGGATGATCCGCTGATGCACGTCTTCCGGGTTCCCATGCAGGACGGCGGGCAGGTCTATGTCCTGTTCAACACGGAGGACACTCAACCGGCGAAGACGGTAACGCTCAATGATTGCCAGCCGCCCGTCACGCTATCCGTGGCCCCGAAACGGCCGGCGCTGGTCTGGTTTGACGGCCGTGGCGCGCTGCGCGCCGTCGAAGCCCAGGGCGCGTGCAGCGTGGGCGGAAAGGCTCTGCTGGAGGACAGCACCGGCGGCATGGTCCTGTCGCTGGATGGGCGCGACCTGCGCCTCTCAAAGGCGTTGCTCCTGATGCCGCTGCGCCCGGGAGCGGTCCGGCTCGCCAGCGGTCAGCAGTGGCGGAATGCCGTCGTGCAGACCGGCGATATTAAGGATGGCAAGTGGCGTCCGTGCGAAACCACCGCTGCGGAGCGCTCCCCGGATGGCCTGCGGGTTCAAGTCAGTCCCGACCAGGCCCTGAGCCTGCTCATCGTCAGCGAACCTCGCGCCGCGGCCAAATGGCGCCAGGCGATTGAGCGCGCCATGAATGACCCTGCGTCGTTGCCTTGAGGTATAATCGGAGCATCTGGTCATTAGAGATGCTCACAATCCGCGCATTCCTGTAGGTGGTCAAAAATAGCCACCCCACCCCCTGGAAAGCGGTTTTTGGCCAGTTCCAGACCCCCCAGTGGTAAGACAGTGGTAAGACGATAATAAGACACCGGTAAGACACCACCCCGAGGGAGGCCAAAAGGGGCCTATTTGAAAAGCACAGCTTATTCATCTGGCTGGTTTCGGGCTTGCCATTTCTGGCATCGCGGAGGGGCGTCAACAATTGCCCGAATAAATAGCTTTGGTAGCGCGTCCGGTTGCTGTTTGCTGTCCCGATGAATCGCAGAACCTTTCTTAGCACCGGGGCCAGCGCCGCAGCCCTGCTGCTCAGCCGCCCCGCCTGGTGCGCCACGCAAGAAGATCCCAAGCCCGCCGACAACGAAATCCTGGCCCAGACCGGCGCGCGCATCGAGCAGCACCGCAAAGGCGAGGGGATCATCAGCGTGCGCAACTCGCGCGGGAAAGCCGTCCCCGGGGCAACGATCAAGGTGGAACAGCTTCGCCACGACTTCCTCTTTGGCAGCAACTTCTTCATGTTCGACCGCTGCGGCAACCCCGGCCTGGAGCAGGAATACCGCCAGTGCTTCGAGGCGTTGCTCAATTACTGCACGCTCCCGTTTTACTGGGCCAGCTTTGAGCACCAGCGCGGCAAGCCGGACTACGATTACATGGACCGGGTCGCAGCGTGGACCGCCGAGCACGCGATCACCTGCAAAGGGCATCCGCTCGTGTGGGATCATGCGGCCGGCACCCCCGCATGGCTTCCGCATGACGCGAAGGAAATCGAGGCGCTTTCCACCGGGCGCGTGCGCGAGATCATCTCCCGCTACCGGGGCCGGATTAACATTTGGGACGTCGTCAACGAAGCCACCCACCTGGCCGACAAGCCCAACCAGACGACGATGGCGGATTGGGCCCGCGAGCTCGGAGCCGTCCCCTACGTGGCCAGGCACCTGGAGGCGGCGCGTGCCGCCAACCCGCGCGCGACGCTCCTGGTGAATGATTACCGCATTGACCCGCCCTATTACCGCATCCTGGAGAGCCTGCGCCAGGGCGGCGCGTCTCCCTTCGACTGCATCGGCATCCAAAGCCACATGCACGACGGCGTCTGGCCCCTGCACAAGGTCTGGAGCACTTGCGACACCTACGGCAAGCTCGGCCTGCCCCTTCATTTCACGGAGACCACAGTGGTCAGCGGCCCGCGTAAGGGGCCGGGGGAGAATTGGGGGGAAACCACCCCCGAGGGCGAGGAACGGCAGGCGGAGCTGACGGCCAGGTTCTACACCGCGCTCTTCGCGCACCCCGCAGTCCAGGCCATCACGTGGTGGGACTTCTCGGACCTCGGCGCGTGGCAGCGCGCGCCATCCGGCTGGCTGCGCGCGGACATGTCGCCCAAACCGGCCTATGACCGGCTGATGGCGCTGGTGAAGGGGGATTGGTGGACCAAGGCCCAGGCCGCCACCGACGCTCAAGGCGAGGGGCGGGTCCGCGCCTTCTACGGAACCCACCGCATCACCATCGAGCTGCCCGGCGGGCAAATCCTGTCCCGGGACGTCCAGTGGCAGCGCGGGCAGCAGAACCGGTTTGACTTCACAGCGTGAAGCGCCTGATGTGTCCGCTCAGGTGACCCGAGTGTCGGCAGGCTTGTCGGCAGCCGAGGCTCCATCGAAGGCCGCGATCTGGTTCCTGAAGTATTGGCCCAGCCCGAGCACATCGGCTCCGAGCGTGAAAACTCCGTAGCCTTCCGACTCGAGCGCCGCGCGGGGAGCCATCATGCCGGGGGTCATGGCATACTTGCCGTGTTTCCGGGCAGCTGCCCCCACACGCTGGCGAGCCGCCACCACCTCCGGCGCATTGATCTGGCCGGGTTTGCCGATCAGGTGGCTGAAATCGCCCGGGCCAAACAGCAGGATCTCGTAGCCCGGCACGGCGGCGATGGCCTCCACATTTTCGAGCGCCTCGGGGGATTCGATCTGGAAAATGAGCACCCGCTCGGTGTTGCTGTGCGCCATGTAGTCCACCAGCGGAACCTGGCAGTAACGCCCATCAGCGTTGCCGCCATCCATGGCCCGGCGGCCCATCGGATGGAAGCGGGCCATCTCCACGATGTGGCGGGCCTCGTCGGCGCTTTTCACGTGCGGCACCATGATCGCGGTGGCATCCGCCTCGAAGGGCTTCACATAGTCGCTGTAGCTGCCTTTCTCGACCCGCACGATGGTATCCACGTCGTAGAGCTTGGCCGCCCGGATCTGGTTCTCGAGATTGAACCAGTCGTTCGAGACGTGCTCATTGCAGATCCAGACGGCGGAAGCCCCTGCCAGGCCGCATAGCTCCAGAATGCGCGGGTCGCCCAGGTTGAGCTTGAAGCATGTGGGCGCTTTCCCCGCGCGAAGCTCGCGCAAAATACGGCTGCTACGTAATACCATCTAATGAGCCTAGACAAACCGGCGGACTTGGAAAGGAGTTAATGGCTGCCCCGACTTGTCTATCCAATAGACATTGACAGGGCGGCCCACCTGCCGCCACCCTTGACCGCGAATTCTGCGGACAACTGTGCAATAGATTATGACGATCCAGGAAATGTTTGATCTGACCGGCAAGGTAGCCGTCATCATCGGCGGGGCGCGCGATTTTGGCTTCAACATGGCGGATGTGCTGGCCGAGGCCGGCTGCGACCTGGTGCTGACCTCCAGGACACTGGCCAGCGCGGAGCAGACGGCCGTGAAACTCAAGGCCAAGCACAAGCGGGACACCCTGCCGCTCGCCCTGGATGTGACCCGCCACCCGCAGATCGCCGAGGTGGCCGACCGGGCTGCCGCGTGGAAGGGCCACATTGACATCCTCATCAACAATGCGGGCGGCACGCCCTCCGGCAAGGGCAAGGCCCGCCTGTTCGAGCGCGCCCCCGAAGATGCCGCCGAGGTGATCAACATCAACCTGCTCGGCTCACTCTATTGCTGCCAGGAGATCGGCCGCATCATGGCCAAACAGGGACACGGAAAGATCATCAACGTCGCCTCCGTCGCCGGCATCGTGGGACGCGACCGCCGCATGTATGATCGCAGCAGCATGCAGGGGCAGCCGATTGATTACGCCGCCGCCAAGGCCGGGGTGATCGGCATGACGCGCGACCTGGCGGGCTATCTGTCGCCGATGGGCATTTATGTGAACTGCATTTCGCCCGGCGGCTTCGATCGCGGCAAGCTGCCCGCAGGGTTTGTGAAGGACTACAGCGACCGCACGCCGCTGGGCCGCATGGGCCGCGACGACACCGACCTGCGGGGTGCCACCCTGTTCCTGGCATCATCCGCGTCCAACTATGTCACCGGGCACAACCTGGTGGTGGACGGCGGCTTCAGCATCTGGCAGTAGTCAGCGCTGGAACGGCGGCTCCAGCTCGGCGAAGACATCCTTCACCTGGATCACCGCCCCGCCCTGCTCGCGGCTGCGGATGCCGGCGATGACCACCGCCATCTGCTCAATCGTCTCGCTCAGCGGGTAGGGCCGCTCGCCGGTGCGCAGCATCTCCACGAACGCGCAAAGCTGGTTGCGGAAGGCCGTGTAGGTGTCCCAGCAGGTGACCGACAGGTTGCCTTTGGTCCCGAAAACATGCAGCGAGCCGTAGCTGCCCACCGCATCGTAAATGACCGCCAGGCTCACCTGCACGCCGCTTTGGTGCGTAAGATAGGCAATGTCCGAACCCGGCCGGCTCTCCGTCCGCACGCTCAGGAAGCCCGGCCCCAGGACCGGCCAGATCGTCTCCAGCGCGTGAATGGCATACCGCTCCCAGGTCTTGCTCGTGCAGGCCGCGATCCAGCGCAACTCCCCCAACTGCGCCTTCTGCCGCACGATCTGCTTCGTCTCCGGGGCGTAGCGCATGTTGCTGCTCGACAGGAAGACCTTCCCGGCCTGGTGCCAGCGAATGAACTGGTTCAGGTCCGGCACATTGATCGCCAGCGGCTTGTCCACGAACATCGGCAGCCCCGCCTCGATGAACGGCAGCGCGCGGCGCACGTGCTCGTGCCCGTCGTCGGTGCCAAGCACCACCGCGTCCACGTGCCCGATCACGTCCTCGGGCCGCGCCACCACATTCTCAATGCGGCTGGCCGCCGCGATTCTGGGCGCATCGGCCGGATCATCGGTCCAGACGTGGGTGACGCGCGCGCCGAGAATCCGCATCGTGTTGCGCGGCACTTCGGCCAGGTATTGCGGGATCACCGGGAAGGGGCACTTGGCCATCTCGTCCGGGTTGTAGCCATTGACAATGGCCGACCACGAATAAGGGTGCCCATTGCCCTCAATCATCCCCAGCATCGCCAACCGAATCTCAGGTTTGTCTATCTTCATCATACACACCTCAAGCAACTCACCGCCTTACGCCAATCTCGACCGGCTTCCCCGTGCGCCACGATTCCAGCGCACCCAGGCTGAACTTCAACGTCTGCTCCGCCTCGTCCAGCGTGGCCAGGTCGGTCTCCGCCCCGGCCATGCCGTCGAGGAACGCGTTGGCCTGCACGACGAACAGGTCATCCCGTTCCTTCACGACCGCCGGGTGATACTCCCAGGCGGCGGCGCCGTGCTGGAACATCCCCCACCGCTGCTCGTGCAGCTCCGCCTTGAGGCTGCCGCGCTCGCAATGGACCGAGAAGGTGGCCTCGTTCGGCGCCTGGAACTGGTTCAGCGTGTAGGTGGTCAGCACGTCGCCATTGCGGCCGGCGGCGCTGACGGTGTCCTCGACCGTCACCCCCTCCAACGCCTGGTGGCCTGCCTCGCAGTAAACCCGCGTGCTCGGTCCCACCAGCCATTCCATCGCATTGACCAGGTGCGGCATCATGTCCTGGATTGCCCCGCCGCCCGTTTCGTGCCGCGTGTAATAGATCTGGCGATAGGCCGGGCGGAACGTGGGGAAATGCTGCCCCACCACCGCCCCCGCCTGGAGCGGCCGGCCCAGCGTGCCCTGGCGCAGCACCTCGCGCATGGCCTTGATCCCCGGCTGGAAATGATAAACAAACGCCACCCGCACAAACTGTTTCCGCTGCGCGATCTCCTGTCGCAACTCTTCGACCTCCGCCAACCCGGTGCTCAGCGGCTTCTCGATCAGCAGCGCCGCTCCTTGCCGATAACATTGCAGGGCAATCCGGATGTGCAGGTTCGCCGGGACGCAGATGACAATCCCGTCAAACCGTTCCGCATTCAGCGCAGCCCCCACATCCGGGAACCCGGTAACCTGGTATTGCTGGGTGACCTTCTGCAACAGCCCGGGGTTCATTTCGCAGGCGAACACTTCCGCGCGGCCTGTGCGCTGGAAGCAGCGCAAGTGCCTCTCCCCGATGCTCCCGCAACCGATGACAAGTATCTTAGGTTTCATTCCGCCCATTACAGCCGCCAACGTGGTCCTTGGCAAGCTTCTCCGGTTTCGCACTCGCAACACAATACACCCCGTTCAAAGTCTTTTCGCTTTGACCTCCCCGCAGGCGGCAGGCAGGCTGAACCTGCCTCCCAGAGGCGAATCACTGCGCATATCAAAACTATGACCTCACGTGAACGAGTTGTTGCCGCCCTGAACCACCAGGAGCCCGACCGCGTACCGGTGGACCTGTCCGGCCACCGCTCGTCGGGCATCGCCGCCATGGCCTATGCCCGGCTCCGCGACCACCTTGGCCTGCCGAAAAAGCCCATCCGCGTCTATGACCCGGTACAGCAGCTTGCCATCGTGGACGAGGATGTGTTGCAGCGCTTCCATGTGGATACGATTGAGCTGGGCCGGGCCTTTGCGATGGAAGACAAGTATTGGTCCGAGTGGACGCTGCCCAACGGGACGCCGTGCCTGATGCCCGCCTGGGCAATGCCAACACGCGACAACGGCGAGTGGGTGCTGCGCTCGCAGGTCACCGGCCGCGTCATCGCCCGCATGCCGGAAAGCGTCTGGTATTTCGAGCAAACCCACTACCCGTTTCTCGATCAGGATGACCCGGACCACATCGAGGCGGCGATTCCCGAATCCATGTGGACGGCCATAGCCTCCCCGCCGGGACCGATCGCCGGCGGGCCGGACGGCGCGCAGGTGCTCCGGGAAGGCGCGCGCCGGTTGCGGCAGCAGACGGACCGGGCGATCATCGGCCTGTTCGGCGGGAACCTGCTGGAGTTCGGCCAGTTCCTCTACCGCAACGACAACTTCTTCATGCTCCTGGCCGGCGAACCGGAGCGCGCCCATCGTTTCCTGGACAAGCTGGTGGAGATGCATCTGGCCAACCTCGACCGGTTCCTTGCCGCCGTGGGGGATTCCATTGAC
>JAPLUA010000303.1 GCA_026397855.1 Verrucomicrobiota bacterium
CGCATTCAACGCCAACTCCCAGATCAACCCGGTGATCACGACCCTGACCAACGGGAACGTGGTGGTGGCCTGGGCCAGCTTCAACCAGGTCAATTCGACCAGCATGCAGGATCTCTATGCGATGATCCTCAGTCCCAGCGGAACGAAACTTACCGGCGAGATCCAGGTGAACCAGTTCACCACCTTCAATCAGCGCAATCCGTCCATGGCGGCGCTCAGCGACGGGCGGTTTGTCGTTGCCTGGGTTTCCGAGCAGCAGCGCGTGGTCGAGACGCCCGGCAATACCGCCGGGCTGGCAGGCACGGCAAGCGTGGATGTTTATGCGCGGATATTCAGCGCCAGCGGGGTGCCTGCCGGCAGCGAGTTCCTCGTGAATACCAGTCCCAACCTCTGCGCGACTCCCCGCGTGGCGGCCGGGGCGGGTGGCGCTTTCATGGTGGCTTGGTCCGAGCAGGAGCGCGCGAGCGGCACGAACGGTTGGGATATCCTGGGGCGAACCTACACGTCCGCCGGTGTCGGGAGCACGGTGCGTTACATCAATACCACCCGCTCCGGCGACCAGTATCTCCCCAGCATCAGTTGGGACGGAACGGATTACATGGCGGTGTGGACGAGCCTCAATCAGGACGGTTCGAGGGAAGGCGTCTACGGCCAGTTCCTGAATCGGGACGGCACGCCCGACTGGTTCGAGTTCCGGGTTAATACCACCTGGATCAGCCAGCAGATGCAGCCGGTCACAGCCTCGGATGGCCAGGGGCGGTTTCTCGCTGCATGGACCAGCTACGTAGGCGGTGTAGGCTCTTTTGATTTGTATGCGCAGCGTTATGTGAATGCGGCACAATCCTTGTCCGCCATGTCCGCTCCATTTGTCTATATCCCATTCGTAGTGAGCAGCAGCGGGGTCTACCAGCCGCAGATCGAGGTTGCATGGCCGTCGCAGGCCGGGCTCTCTACGTCAATGGTGCCTTGGCGGCGTCGGTGACCACCAACCGCTGGGTGATGACCGCTGCGAACGGATTAACTGCGGGCAGCACCAATTCCTTTCAGGTGGACTATGTCACGTCCGGCATGAGGACATCCCCGATCTCCCCGGCGGCCATCGGTGTCACCTGGGGCGGTTTTAACTGGGGTGGCATTCCCTTCGAGTGGATGTCGCGCTACTACGGGGGTGGCAACATGTGGAGTTGGCCCTCGCCAAACAACGCGATAACCCTCGGCGGACCGACGCTCCTGCAGGTGTTCCTGACCGGTGCCGATCCGACGAAGTCAGCGACCTGGTTGCGGACTGAGGTGACGCGCACGGCCCAAGGGTATTATCTGACCTGGAACTCCCGGCCGGGTCTGACCTACCAGGTGCAGACCACAACCAACCTGAGGTCGTGGGGAAGCTTGGGGTCACCGCGATTTGCGGTCGGTGCCGTTGATTCCATTTATCTCGGCGTGAGCAACCCCGGCTATTACCGCGTAATGATGCTGCGCTAGAGGAATCTTCTATGTTGCGAATGTTTAAGAGAATAGCGTGGATCGGCCTGCTGGCGGTCGGCGGGCTAACCGCCCATGGGTTTTCCCTGATCGGGCCATACGCGTCCTGGCAGGTGCATGACCTCGGCTACGCCCTCAATGGTGACTTGGGGGGGCCCATGAACATCGGCGAAGAGTTCCGCCGCAACACCCCGGTGATGTATTATGCCGCCGATGCCAACTTCTATACCTTTTTCGGGTCCAACGGCGTCTGGTCCGTGGACCAGGCCTTTGCCATCCTGAACAACCTCAGCCCCGTCTCCAGCTACAGCGCGGACCTGTCCGAGTTTCCACTCGAAGTCCGGCGTCCCAATTACAGGGCGGCGGCATTGAATCTGATGGACATAAAGTCAACCGTGCTCGGCTTGATGATGGAGCAAATGGGTTTGGCTGACCCGATCCGCTATACCTGGACTCTGCACGACCGTTATACCTCCACGTCTCCCAACCAGTACCTGGTCGTCAAGCGCAACTTTGAGATTGTGCCTACCCTCCTCGATCAACTGCAGTATTCCAGCTTCGTAAACGAGCAGTATTACACCTACCGGATTCACGACTATAGCCCGGCCACCCCTCCCAACGACGCTCCGCTTTCGGAGGCGAGGGAGTTCGGGGTGGACGTGCCCGAGTACATGATGGGGTTTACCCCGGTAGCCGCCCTGCGCTCCTTGGCTTCTGGAAGCTTTTATACCGGGTTGACCCGCGACGATGTGGCCGGCCTCAGGTACCTGCTCCGGTCCGGCAATGTCAATTGGGAGGATAACCCCCCCAACAGCCTCGTTTACGTGACTAACAACGCTCCTTCGGCGTTGCAGATGATCGTTACCTCAAACCTGACCCTCTTGAGTGCCCAGTCGTTGACAAACGATGATGCGGGCCTCTTGGCCATCTACCCCGGCATCGTCATCGTGCCGGGCAGCACGGCCGCTTCCCTTTCCAACGTGGTCAGCACCAACCTGACCGCTTATTACACCAACTATCCGATGGATCCCGTTGGCACGCCGCCGCACATGCTATACGTGACCAATTACGACACGAACGTCATCTTCGTCTATCGGCGCCAGTTCGCGAACGTGGTCACCAATTCCTATGCGACGAAATCGTGGGTTACCGTGATTGAAACCAATATCTACTTCCCGCCGCTCGCTCCTGTCGGCTACTTCACCACCAACAGCACCAGGGTGACGATGCAGACGAACCAGTTTACCGGGGATTTTTATATCCTAACCAACGCCTGCGGCTTGCAGATTCTCTCCAATGCGCTGACGAAGGTCACGGGCATCACGAATACGCTGGTGGTGACCAATATGGTGACCTCCAACATGCTGAGCGGCACCTTCCTGCTGTCGAGAACCTATATTACCTGGTTTACGAACCATTACCTCGCGGACTTCCCGGTGCTGTGCGTGACCAACGAGCCCGGCCTGCGCCGCGGCGTCGAGAAGATTACGTTCGTGAAGACCGCTTACGATTCGCTCCTGGGCAAGTTCTACCAGCCTCAAACCAACTCCTTCACCATGACGACGGTCACGAACAGCACCAACTGGGTGCAGACCTTCCAGCGGGTTGTGACGACACCCGACTTCCTCTTCACCGCGCAGGATATGCTGCCCGGACCATCGGCCGACCTGATCTGGAATGAGTCGGCGCGCAACATCGTATTCAACGCCACGAACCAGTTGAACGGGATGAACGGGCCGGGAACCATTGACCCGATCACCGTAATCACTTTCAACAGGTCGGGACCGGTTTATTACAACTATGCTCCGGCCAACATGAATGAGCGGACATCCATAAGGCTTTCGATATGGGCTTCATTCGATGACAGCACCAACGCCCCCGTCATTTACCCCAATGGTACCAGTATCGCCTCGGTAGAAAGCCAGATGCTCATGCAGGTGACCAGCACTACGTTGCCGCCGGCCCGGGCGCATATTTCCTATACCACCCAACTGACCGGCTCCGGCGGCTCCGGGTCGCCCTACACCTGGTCGCTGGCGCCGGATTCGGCCGCGCTCCCGTCGGGGCTGTCGCTCTCAAGCGGCGGCGTGCTCTCCGGGTCGCCCGCAACCAGCGGCATTTATAGTTTCTTCGTGAAGATGTCCGACCGGGGTGGTGGTTTCACCGTATGGCAGGTGACCCTGACCGTTTTGCCATAGTTTAGAAGCTGGTGGAGGCGCAAACTTAACAGACTTGCAGACATGAAAAGACAGATTCTCACCGGGTTAGCCAGCCTCGCGCTTGTGACCGTTGCGGTGGGCCGCACCGACCCGTCCTGGATCAACAACAGCGTGTTGATGTGCCCGCCCAATATTCCGCCGATGATTGATGCGACGACCTTCATCAACAACGCGGCCTTCATCAACTACTACGGTCTCTCCATGCCCTTTGTGACGGCCAACACCGTCAACTACACCAATTACGGAATCCTTAGCGCCTATGACGGATTCCGGTTCGATACCTACAACAGCACCACCAAGCTTTACTCCAGCGCCGCCAACTTTCTCAATGAGGTCGGGGCTGTCGTCAACTGTGGCGGCACCAACAACGGCCCCTATTTTGCCACGAACACCACATCCTTCGGTCCCGCCGGCGGCTATATCTTCCTGGCCGGCTACGGCTACTTCTTCGGCTCCGGATCTGTGTGCATGGTCCGTGCGACGAATATCAATAACCGGGGCACGATGGACATGGGGGCGGACGGTCTGCTCAGCCTCCAGGGCCAGAATGTGAGCCTGGCCGGCGGATTGTTGAACATGGAAGGGTTCGAGACAGGGTATTCTTTCCGGCAGAGCGGAATGTTTGACGGATATTGGGGTTTGGGACAGACGCCGACCTATAACCCGGCGTCCTACTTCGGCACGGTTTACGCCTATTCCCCATCGCATTGGGTGACGAATCGTAACTACCTCGCCATGCAAACGGGTTTATACCTCTCTCCCGCCAAACCGTACGTGGATGCAAGGGTATTAAGCCCTTCCAATAATCTCTTCCAGGTGGTTTATGTCCAGAACTCGGAACCCTCGTTCCCGAGCACGAACATTAACGTCTATTTCCCCGGATCCAGCATTGTCGAGTGGGTCTGCCCGACTACCAACATCGTGACCGGGGTCATCGCGACCAATCATCTCTACCTTCAGGACAGGATGCTGAGCATCACCAACCTGTCGCTCACCACCAACGGGGCCGCCCCCCCCAACCTGGATTACGCCTGGACCTACAGGCCCACCAATTATTTCTTCTACCAGTACGGATCGGCCTACTTTGGAACTCCAGCCACTCCCGGGATGATCCCAGGCATCTTCCCCGACACGAATATCACCTCCGAATACACCGCCTACGAGGAGCTGTTCCAGCCGACTACGGCGCTGCTGGGAGAGGCAAGCGGGCAGAGCTATACGAACATGCCCGGCCGGATCGAGGTCTTGATCTGAGGTCGAGCCGCATTGCCGGGTTGAACTTCCTGAAGTTGACGGCGACCAACAACTTTACGCGCGACAGCGGAACCCGGATCCTGACAGCGGTGGCGGATTACAACCTGGGCGTTACAAACGGGTCGCTGGTGGTCAGCAACCTCCTGGCGCCGACCTGCCCGCGCCTTGATGGCTACGTGGACGTTTTCAGCACCCGCTTTACCAACGTTGACGCCGCCTCCATTACGAACACCTATTTTGTGTTGATGGTGGATAGCCATCTGAGGGCGTCATCGCCCAGCTACCTGCAGAACCTGGCACTGCACGCCACCAACGTCATCATCAGCGATGTTCTCAACGTGCTTTCGAACCTCACGATTGATGCCTACGGCCTTACGATCACCACGAACGGGCCGAAGGCGCAGACCCCCCGCGGAGAGCTGAACTTCCCCTCGGGCAACGTGATGGATTCCGCTGCCTTGCCGCGCCTGCGGTCATTGACCAATTACGGGGTGATCAGCGTGGAGAATGCGGCGTTCTTCGGCAGCGGCAGCCAGCCCTACTGGAACTTCATGAATTACGGTAGCGTGTTGGTGAAGGGATTCTCCCTTTTCACGACCAATTTCCTGAACAACGGCCTGATTGACACCGGCCCGGGGCCAGCCAGCATTTCGGCCAACTCAGCGGTGCTCACCAACGGCGTTATCAATACCTCGTACAATGATATTATCCTCCGGTCGGGCAGCCTGCTGATCAGCAACCAGGTCTTGAACGCGGGCCACAGCCTTACCATCTGGGCGACCAATTCGCTCCTCGACGGCGGAACGGCCAGCGGGAATTACTGGGCAGCCGGCGTACTCGGGTTCAGCCTCCCGTTCGAGCCGCCCATCGCCAGCCTGCTCGGCACGACCATTACCGCAACCGCCCCGGCCTGGGCCTCGGTGGTCAACCAGTGGGCCGGCAAGGATCGCGGAGCCACCGTGGCCGGTTTCAGCAACAATGCCGCGCTCGGGCGGCTGATCCTGGATGGCGGGGATAACAGCTCCTTTGTTTTCAGCGGACCCGCTGGGGCCAATGCACTCTACGTGGATTACCTCGAGTTCCGGAATTCGATGACCAACTTCGACGATGTGGGCAACCTGTTGAACCTCTATTTTACCCCGGGGATGAAGATCTACTACGCCCAGCTCATAATCAACGGCGTTTCCTGGGCGGAGAAGCTGAACCATAAGAACGACGGCGGTCTGAACTGGGTGGCAGGCTATGCCGGCGCGTTCAGCTCAACCAACATGATCTATCCCGACGGCTCGACCAACGTGCTCAAC
>JAPLUA010000411.1 GCA_026397855.1 Verrucomicrobiota bacterium
GGGATCCTCGGGCGATAGCTTGGCCAGCGGAATCAGTTGCTTGGGCGCGTGGGTGACGAAGGTCGGGTTGATGAGGGTGGGCTCAATAAGCTTTTCAAACACCGCCTGGGTGACTTCGAAGTCCTCGTATTCCTTGGCGATTTCCGCGCCAAGTGTGACCGCCCGCTGCCGGCGCTCGGTCGCTGAAACGTCGAACCAGTCCGTGCCGCCGCGCTCGCGGACGATATCCTTGTACTTGATGCGCCGCCAGGGCGGGGTGAGGTCAATGGTCTTCGTGACCTTGCCCTCGGCGTCTTTGTGTTCGATCACCAGGGTGCCGAGCACCTTCTGCGCGACCTGGCAGACCATGGACTGCACCAGTTCCATCATGCTCTCGTAATCCCCGTAGGCCTGGTAGGCCTCGAGCATCGTGAACTCGGGGTTGTGCTTGCGGGAGAGCCCCTCGTTGCGAAAGTTGCGGCCGATTTCGAATACCTTGTCCATGCCGCCCACCAGCAGGCGCTTGAGCGAAAGCTCCAGGGCGATGCGGAGATAGAAATCGCAGCCCAGGGCGTTGTGGAAGGTCTTGAACGGCTGCGCCGCCGCGCCGCCCGGGATCGCCTGCATCATGGGTGTCTCGACCTCGATGTAGCCCCGTTCATTGAGGAAGTTGCGGATCTCCCGGACGATCTGGCTGCGCCGGAGGAAAACCTGCTTCACCTCCGGATTCGCCACCAGGTCGAGGTAGCGCTGGCGGTAGCGGATCTCGGTGTCGGCCAGCCCGTGCCATTTCTCGGGCGGCGGGCGCAGCGCCTTGGCGAGGATGACAAACGAAGTAAGCCGGATGGAGATCTCCCCGGTCTTCGTGACAAAGAGCGTGCCGCGCGCGCCCATGAAGTCGCCCAGGTCCAGGTGCCGGAAGATGTCAAACTGCTCGTCGCCGAGCACGTTCTTCTGGGCATAGACCTGAAGCCGTCCGCTTTCGTCGCGCACGTCCACGAACATGCTCTTGCCCATGTCGCGGTGGGCGGTAAGCCGGCCGGCGACCGCCACCTCGCGACCCTCGACATAGTTGGCCCGGGCTGCCGCGCACGTCTCGGTGGGGGTGAACTTGTTCTTGAAGGGGTCAATGCCCTTCGCCCGCAAGGCGGTGAGTTTCGCTTTGCGCTGTTCGATCAATGAATGGGTTTCGTCCATAGCCATTTCGGTCTCAATAAAACACGGTATTCAGGCGATTGTCCACGCAAAGGTGAGACATTGGCAGATTCATTCGGCGTATCCCGGACAGTTTATGGTTGCTTGCGACCGTTGGCACGCATTAATGTGGTTTCAATGCAAAGTGCCATCCCTGTTGTGCATGATCGAGGACATTACGCAACTTAAGGCGGCCGAAGAGGCCCTCCCTGATACCAACGTCGGCCTCGATCGCAAGGTGGAGCTCGGCGCGGCCGAGCTTGTCGCCGCCTGCGCTCGTGCCGAAACCGATTTGGCCCGGGTGGCCAGGTCCGAGTCCCTGTTCCGGGCCATGTTCGAGCAGGCACCCATGGGCATCGCCCTGGTCAACTCGCAGACCTGCCAGACCCTGCAGATCAATCACCGCTTTGCCGCCATCGCCGGCCGGTCCCGGGAGGAAATGGCTGCCATTGACTGGAAGGACATCACCCACCCGGACGATGTCCAGCCGACCCTCGACATCATGGCCCGGCTTAGCGCCGGGGAGACCACCGGCTTCCAGATGGACAAGCGCTTCATCCGGCCGGACGGTTCGGTGGTCTGGATCCGAATGACGATCGCCCCCGTGTCCGTGGAAGCCGGGGACGACCCGGTCCACCTGTCCATGATCGAGGACGTCACGGATCGGAAAGACGCTGAAGATCGCCTGCTCCTTGCGATGGACGCCACGAGCGAGGGGGTCTGGGA
>JAPLUA010000065.1 GCA_026397855.1 Verrucomicrobiota bacterium
AGGCCATGGTCTGTTTTGCGCCTGGCTGGGCTTATTTGCTGTCGGCCCCCGCCAGCTTCTTACGGATCTCCTCGTTCGGTTCGAGGGAGAGCGACTTGCGCCATGCCTCCCGCGCCTTGGCCAGTTGTTTAAGGGCGGCGTAGATGTCGCCCAGGTGATCGTAGAGCGTCGCATCCGGTTGCTCGTTCAGTTTGATGGACTGGAGGACGTAAGGCAGCGCTTCTTTCGGGCGGTCCAGCTTGAAGAGCACCCAGGCGAGGCTGTCGAGGTAGGCGGCGTTTTTGGGCTCCGCTTTCAGGGCCTTCTCGATCAGCTCGCGCGCCTTTTCCAGCTTCATGCCGCGCTCGGCCCACATGTAGCCGAGGTAGTTCATCGCCTCGGCAAAGTCGGGCGCGAGTTGCAGGCTCTTCTCGAAATACTTCTCCGCCTCCGCGTAATCGCCCTTGCGCTCGCAGGTTGAGCCGACTTGAAAATAGAAGCGCTCGTCCAGCTGCTTCGGATCGGTGGCCTTGGCCATGATCTCCGCGGCGGTGTAATGTTTGAGCGCCTCCCCGTAGGCCTTTTGCCGGCTCAGGGCAAGGGCGGTCCAGAACTCCAGGGCGAAGGTTGCCGGGAACTTCTGTCGGGCCTTTTCGAGCGTGGCCACCGCCTCGGCCGGCTTGCCGATGTCAATCTGGGCCATCGCCAGGAGGTAATAGGCCGGCTCGAAATTCGGGCTGAGCAGGTTCATCTTGCGGAAATGCTCGACCGCCTCGGCCGGCTTGTTGGCCTCGAGCGCGAACCGGCCCAGGAAATAGTAGGCCTGGGGGTTGGTCGGATCGTCGCGCACGATGGCTTCAAGCTGCTCGGCCGCCAGTTTGTGGTCGCTGCCCCGCAGGTAGATGTCGGCCAGGTTGGCGCGCACACGCTCGCGAACGGCCGCGGTGTCCGGGAGCCGTTTCAGCAGCTCCAGGTAGAGCCGCGACGCGTGCGAGGAATCACCCAGCAGGTTGAAGGCATCCGCGAGCTTGAGCCGCAGGGAGGGGCTGGCGGGGTTGAGTTGGTCCGCGCGCTTCAGCAGCACGAGGGCTTTGGCCTTGGCGGCTTCCTTTTCCCCGGGCGCCCCGATTCCAAAGCTTGCGTAGAGCGCGGCGATGCCGACGAGGAACTCGGCGTCCGAGGCGGGGCGGGCGGCTGCCTGGTCCAGAACCTTCAGCGCCTCCTGCGGCTGCTTGGTCCGCAGGTAGCCGAGGAACAGGTTCTGGTAACCGTCGAGAGAGTCGGGCGACCGGATGATGGCCTGACGATTGGCGGCGATGGCCTGTTCCATCTTCCCCAGTTGCGAATAGATGATCCCCAGCCGCGAGTAGATTTCACCCGTGGCATTGGTCCGTGCCGCAGCGGGCGCAATGATTTCAAGGGCTTTTTCGGGCTGCTTGCCCTGCAGAAAACGGCGCGAGACTTCCAGGGCCAGGAATTCGTCTCCCGGGTCCTGCAGCGCGGCCTTGTAGTATTCTCCGTTTGCAGCCTCCTGTTCGTCATTCATTTCATGAATGACTCCCCGGGCGTAGTGGGCGTGGGCCTCCGCCGCCCTGGTCAGTGCCCGCTCATCCGCCAACTCTCGCCTGATGGCAGACGCGCTGGCCTGTTGTTTCCCGCAAGGGAAAGGGCAACAGCTGGTCGCCAGCCCGGCGATGGAGGCGACAACGAGGCTCCAGATCCAATAGCGGCTCGGCATTTGGTAAAAAGCCTGCCACCCCGCCGCGGGGCGGGGTGTCGCTGAATTTGAGGCTTGGCAGCCTCGCAACCCTTGCGGGTTACTTCTGCCAGGTTCGCTTCTTATGGCGATTGGCGCGCAGCTTCTTGCGCCGCTTGTGCTTGTTAATTTTGGCTTTGCGTCGTTTCTTTAGTGAACCCATATATAAATCTCTATCTTCTTAATGCCCGGCTGTCTTGCGCGGTATGTTGACCGTGGGAGCGTGTCAGAATCACTCTGTACCCGGGCCGCTCCCGCTTTGAACCGTGCATAGCGTGCGCGATGTAACGGTTCTCGTCAAGAGCAACTCAGTAAACAACCTTGTTGAGAGGGTATTCGATGATTCCCTCGGCCCCGGCTGCCTTCAATGCCGGGATCAGTTCCCGCACGATGTGCTCGTCAATGATCGTTTCCACCGCCACCCACCCCTCCTGACTTAGGTTCGAGATCGTCGGGTTGCGCAACGCCGGCAGCGACTGCAGCAAATGCTCCAGATCCTTCCGGGCGATGTTCATCTTCAGGCCCACCTTGGTTTCTGCATCCAGCGCGCCTTTGAGCAGGAGCGCCATCGTCTCGATCTTCTGCCGCTTCCAGGCGTCCTTCCACGACCCGTGATTGGCGATCAGGCGCGGCGTCGAGCTGAGCAGCGTGTCCACGATCCGTAGCCGGTTGGCGCGCAGCGAGGAGCCGGTCTCCGTGATATCCACGATGGCATCCACCAGCTCATGCGCCTTCATCTCGGTGGCGCCCCAGGAAAACTCCACCTCCGCCTTCACCTCTGACTGACCAGCTCGGTGGCAATGCGCTTGCCCTGCAGATCCTTGACCGACTTGATCGGCGACTCTTCCGGCACAGCCAGCACCCAGCGGGCGGTCTGCCGGGTCGCCTTGTTGAACTGGAACTCGCCGACCTCGTGGACCTTGGATCCGTTCTCCTGGATCCAGTCGTAGCCCGTGATGCCGCAATCCAGGAAACCGTGCTCCACGTAGCGGCTGATCTCCTGCGCCCGGATCAGGCGGATCTCAAGCTGGTCGTCATCCACGTACGGAATGTAGGACCGGCTGCTAACCTTAATATCATAACCGGCCTTCCCCATCTTCTCGATGGTGGCCTCCTGCAAGCTGCCCTTGGGCAGCCCAAACCGCAATACCTGCTTCTTCTTCATGTTAAAACAACCGTCTGACACGCCCGCGGTCACAGCCCCGCGAGATCCTGATCCGTGTAACTCGTTCTTATTGCCATAAACAAGGCCCCGAAGCGACACTTTTCTTCTCAATAGCTACCAGGAGTCCCTGATCCCGGGATCACAAGCCCGGTCCGTCAACCCACGCCGCCGGGCGATTCAGGCGCCGCTGATGACCACACGACGGCCGGCCACCCGGACCCGGCCCGAAGCGAGCGCCGCTACGCAGGCCGGATAAAGCTCATGCTCCGCGGCATGGATTCGCTGATGCAGGGTTTCAGGCGTGTCATCATCCAGCACGGGCACGGCCTGCTGTCCGATGATGGGGCCGGAATCAACCCCGGCATCCACGAAATGCACGGTGCACCCGGCAATCTTTACCCCGTGATCGAACGCCTGCTTCCAGGCTTCCAGCCCGGGGAAGGAGGGCAGCAAGGAGGGGTGGATGTTGACGATCCGGCCAGCGAAGGCGCGCAGAAAGCCGTCCTTGAGCACGCGCATGAAGCCCGCCAGCACCACTAGGTCAACCTCCGCTGCCCGCAAGGCCTCGATGTAGGCGCGCTCCGTCTCCTCATCCAGCTTGGTGCGGAATCGGCCCGGTGGAAGATAGCGCGCCGGAATGTCATGCTCGCGCGCCCGCTCCAGGATACCCGCATCCGCCACGTCGCTCAATACCAGCGCCACCTGCGCGGGGACTCTTCCCGCGGCGCAAGCCCGTGCAATGGCCACAAAGTT
>JAPLUA010000615.1 GCA_026397855.1 Verrucomicrobiota bacterium
CAGCTCGCGCTTGTTTGCGCAGAGGCGGGTGAGAAACAGCTCCCGGGTGAGCGGGGGCAGATTGCGCTTCAACGCGGCCAGCACATCCCCGCTGGGCCCCTCGCCACCCGTGGCCTGGCCCTTGCCCACCTTGAAGGTGACCACGAAATGCCGGCACCAGCCGCGGCGCAGCCATTCCAGCAGCAACGCCGCCGTCCGTTCTGGGGCGGCGATCACATCGCACAGCAGCCAGTCCACGGGGCGTGGCGGCTGACAGCCGAAGGCATCGCCTTGCCGGAACTCCACCTGCCGGCTGCGCATCAGGTCCTCGCGTAACGGGGAACGATCCACCGCAATAACACGTGCCCCGCGCGACACCGCCACGTAGGTCCAGCTTCCCGGGGAAGCGCCTAAATCAACGCAGGTCTCCCCGGCCCGAATGGCGCAGCCCAGCCGCAGCTCGGCTTCGACGAGCTTCGCGAAGGCGCGGCTGGGGGCCGCCTTGTCCACCGCTGCGGGCACCTCCCCCTTCGGAAATGGCGAGATCAGGTGGCGTTGCTCGAACGCCAGCGGAGCCGGGGCCACGGAAAGAAAACCTGCGTCGGGCGCCGTCAAGAGCAGTTGGACGAGGGAGTCTCTGGCTGTGAAAGGCGCCGGCTCGCGGCGAAGCTGGCGCAACAGGTGCCGGCGTTTCCTCTGCAGCAGCTCCAGCACCGCCTCGCGGATCAGCCGGCAGCGCTGGCGTCCCGCGGCGGCATCCGGCTGCCCGACCGTTGCCGGCTGGTTCGGGATCTTCATCCTCCGCCTCTCGACCCTCGCTTCCAAGCGCGCGCTGTGCCAGGCCCGCGCCCCGATGTGGCGGGTTGTCCGCGCGCCGTAATGCGGCTCGATGTGCAGCGACCACGGATGGTCATCCGGCAGAGTGCCCGCCACGGCTGCAACCAGCCGGTCAGCCCAGCCCCGAATGGATTCAGCCCGCACCGGCAGCGCATCCGGTAACAACTGGCGGGCGAACGCCAGGCAAGGCAGTTGGGGGGAAAGACCCTTGGACCACGAGACCGCCAGGCCACCCGGCGGCGCTGGCAGGCTCGAAGGAGCATCCAGGTCCACCGGTTCGATTCCTCCGGCAGCCGGGAATTGCGCCAGTTCGGATCGCAGTTCAGCTTCCGAATCTTCAGCGCAGAGGAACAGGTGCATGGTGGTGGGAAAGATCGGTTGCTGTATTACGCGGGCGGCATGGTCACATCGTCAGAATTGCATCAGGCTAAAGGAGTTCAAGGGGGCGGGAAAGAGGATTTGAAGGCAGCGGCGTGCAGCATGGTTGTGGGATTCAACCCGTCAGGGGGGCTGATTATTCCTTGCCGGGATCTGCATGCTTGTGTTTAATGTGCCGGTGTCGCGGGCCATGCCCGCGGCGAGTTATCATGCCGGAATCTACCGACAACAGCCTTAAGACCGAAGTCAAAGCGTATTGGAATCGCGCCTCGTGCGACACCTGGCACGCCCAGTCGCAGAAGTTTACCCCCGAGTATTTTGAGCAGATCGAGGAATGGCGTTACCGTGACCAGCCGTTCATTCACTCGTTCGCCCAGTTCACGCGCTACCACGGCAAGCGCATCCTGGAGGTCGGGTTCGGGGCCGGGACGGATTTCATCCAATGGCTTAGGGCGGGGGCGGTTGCATCGGGCGTGGACCTGACGGAGGAGGCGCTGTCCAACCTGACGCACCGCATCCAGGTTTATGGATTGCCTTCGCCCGCGGGCATCAAGGTTGCTGACGCCGAGAACCTCCCGTTCGACTCCGGCTATTTCGACCTGGGCTACTCCTGGGGTGTTCTGCACCATACGCCGGACACGGAGAAGTCGGTGCGCGAGCTGGTGCGGGTGGTGCGGCCCGGGGGCGAGATCAAGATCATGCTCTACAATCGCCTGTCGCTCTGCACCTTCCATCACTGGGTGAAATACGGCCTCTTCCGGGGCCGCCCGTGGCGGAGCTTCCGCGACATCCTCTGGCACCACATGGAAAGCGTCGGCACCAAGGGCTACACGCGCAAGGAGCTGCACGCCATGCTCGCCCCGCTGGGCCTGACCGATATCCGCATCGAGACCTTTGCCACCTCCTACGATTACCTCCCGTGGAAGAGCTTTCCCTTCTCGGTCGCCAATTGGGCCCTGGGCGTGCTCATCGCCATGAGCGGCAACCGACTCGGGTTCTGGCACGGCATAACGGCGCGGAAGAATAGAACAACCTGAACATGCTGACGGAAAACGACATTAAGAACGCCCTGAAGGCGGTCAAATACCCCGGCTACAGCCGGGACATCATTTCATTCGGGCTGGTGAAGCAAGTCACGGTCGCCGACGGCGCAGTAAGCGTTTCGATGCAGTTGACGACCCACAACCCGGAGATTGCGCAGCAGCTCAAAGCGGAAAGCGAGCGCGTGATCAAGGCGCTGCCGGGGGTGAACCGGGTGCAGGTGGAAGTGCTCCAGCAGGGCGGGCCGCAAGCTGCCGCGCCTCAAAGCCCGTGGTCCCAGCAGCAGAAGGTTCCCGGCATCCGCCGGATCATCGCCGTCGCCAGCGGCAAAGGCGGCGTGGGCAAGTCCACTGTCTCGGTGAACCTGGCGTGCGCCTTGAAGCAACTCGGGGCGAAGGTCGGTTTGCTGGATTGCGACATCTACGGCCCCAGCATCCCGCTGATGATGGGGGTGCATGAGCGGCCGACGATCAGCGAGGCGGACAAGATGGTGCCGCCCGCCGCTCACGGGGTGAAGCTGATGAGCATGGGGTTCCTGGTGGAGGGCGACCAGCCGGTCATCTGGCGGGGGCCGATGATCATGAAGACCATCCAGCAATTCTTCAGCGCGGTGGAATGGGGCGACCTGGATTATCTACTCGTGGACCTGCCGCCCGGCACGGGGGACGCCCAGCTTTCGCTTTGCCAGACCGTGCCCCTGGACGGCGGCGTGATCGTAACCACCCCGCAGGAGGCGTCGCTGGGTGTGGTGCGCAAAGGCATCGGGATGTTCCTGAAGGTGAACGTGCCGATCCTGGGCATCGTGGAGAACATGAGCTATTTCACCACGCCCACAGGCGAGCGCGTCGAGATTTTCGGCCACGGCGGCGGGCGGGCGGAGGCGGCGCGGCAGAACGTCGCTTTCCTTGGCGAGGTGCCGCTTTTCACGGAGATCAGGGAAGGTGGCGACCGAGGGGTGCCGGTGGTGGTATCCGCCGCAGGGCAGCCGCCGGGACAGGCGTTCATGGCAATTGCGGAAGCGCTGCGCCGGCAGGTGGCGTGACCTGGTGCCAGGAGGATCTTTGTGTGCTACATTACTCCGGAAGGAAGAGATGCCCGCAAAGGCGGGGCGGCTGCGCGGCACGGCCCGGCTGCAGAAGCTGCAAAATAGGAGTTGTCATCGGTTAAGGGCTTGTTAGATTCGCATCCTTGATGCGAGCTGAATTCGCGATTATGTCTGACGAAAAGAAAGAGCAGCCTTCGGCCAGCGACTTGCTGAAGAACTCTTCGCTTTACAGGGAGTTCCAGGCGGAGCGCGAGGAGATTTTGAAGCACAAGTGGATTGAATCCGAGAAGGCCGGCCGCGACATCGGCTTTGAGCGTGCGCTGACGGACTGGATCATCAAGCACCGCTCGAAGTGGCGCAAGAGCCGCCAAGTCGCAGCCCAGTAGGCTGACGGCCTGCTCCTTTAAGGCGGCCCGGTGAGGCTGCCAAGGAACCAGATGACCGAATCTAAAGCCCGAAGTTCGAAGTCCGGAAGGGAGGCAGCCGCCCCCCGGGCCATCCTTTAGTCTTCGCAATTTGACCCTTCCCTCCCATGCCTGAATCCACCCTGATCCTGAATGCGGCCGCGATGCAGCGCGCGCTGACCCGAATCGCGCACGAAATTGCGGAGCGGAATGAAGCCGGCACCGAAGTGGTGCTGGTGGGCATCCAGCGCGGCGGTGTGCCGCTGGCGCGGCGGCTGGGGACGCTCCTGACTCAGATCTATGGATCAACCATCCCGACCGGCAGCCTGGATGTCAGCATGCACCGGGACGACCTGGATCAGCGGGCGGCGCCCAACGTTCATCCCACGGTCATCCCGTTCGATGTGACGGGGAAGACGGTGGTGCTGGTGGATGACGTGCTTTTCAGCGGGCGCACGGTGAGGGCGGCCCTGGATGCGCTGAATGATTTTGGCCGGCCCAGGCGCATCCAACTGGCGGTCCTCATTGACCGCGGTCACCGGGAGCTGCCCATCAAGGCGGATTTCGCCGGGAAGAATGTGCCCACCGCCCGAACCGAGAGCGTCCGGGTCCGGCTTGCGGAGAGGGGCCACCCGGACGAAGTGCTGCTGGAGAAACCCTCATGAGCTGGAACCGCAAACACCTGCTGGACATCGAATCGCTCACGGTCGAGGAGATCCTCACCGTGCTGGACACGGCCCGCGCCTTCAAGGCGGTGGGCGAGCGCGCCATCAAGAAGGTCCCCGCCTTGCGCGGCAAGACCGTCGTCAATCTCTTCGTCGAGCCGTCCACCCGCACGCGCACGAGCTTCGAGCTGTCCGAGCAGCGGCTCTCGGCCGACATCATCAATTTCAACACCGAGGCATCCTCGCTCAAGAAGGGCGAGACGCTCAAGGACACCGCGCGTAACCTCGAGGCGCTGAACGTGGACTTCATCGTGATCCGCCACAGCGCGTCCGGCGCGCCGCATTTCCTCTCCCGCGTCCTCCACGCCAGCGTCATCAACGCCGGGGATGGCGCGCACGAGCATCCGACCCAGGCCCTGCTGGACGCCTTCACCATCCGCGAGAAGAAAGGCCGCATCGAGGGCCTGAATGTCACGATCCTCGGGGATATTCTCTACAGCCGCGTGGCACGCTCGGATATCTGGGCGCTGACGAAGCTCGGTGCCAAAGTCACCCTCTGCGGGCCGACCACCCTCGTGCCGCGCGTCTTCGAGCAGATGGGCTGCCGTGTCACTCACAACGTCGAGGACGCCATTCGCGAGGCCGACGTCATCAACCTGCTGCGCATCCAGCACGAGCGGCAGCGCAAATCCATGTTCCCCGGCCTCAACGAATACACCAGCCTGTTCGGCCTGACCAAGGCCCGGCTGGCATTGACGAAACCCGACGCGATGATCATGCATCCCGGGCCGATCAACCGCGGCGTCGAGATTGACAGTGAAATAGCCGATTCCAGCCGGTCGGTGATCCTGGAGCAGGTGACCAACGGCCTCGCGGTGCGAATGGCCGTGCTGTTCCTGGTCAACGGGGGCAAGGGACCGCAGGAAGTGGCGCCGCAGTAGGGGCGGGTGCGTGGAGCGTAGAAGACCTGCCACGCTCCCCACGCTTCCCGTGCTTGGTTTATTCCCGGCCTTCCGGCATACTGCGGCCTCATGCAGCTTATTCGTGACATCTATGCGGCGAGGCTCCCTGGCGGGCGCCCGGTAATTTCCTTTGAATTCTTCCCCCCGAAGACGGCGGAGGGCGATCGCAA
>JAPLUA010000201.1 GCA_026397855.1 Verrucomicrobiota bacterium
CTCATAGTAGGTTGGCACTCTGCCGACTGTTTTCTTCTACCTGCTGGGCGGCAGCCGGGCAAGTAAAACCATGGAGGTCAAGTGGCACGGCATCAGGTCATCCAATGGGCCTATGCTCCAGCTTCCGAAGTGTCCTGCCTTGCGCCTGGCTTAACCCGCACGTCAAATCTGCGCTTCACTTCGGGGGCTCCTCCCGTCATTCTATCGCCATGCTCCGCCGGTTGATCCCGGCCGCCATCGAGCGGCCCGCGCCATGTTAGGCTGGTTTTCAGCCCGAATCTTCCTGGGGCCGGCCCAGCGCCGGCTCGCCGGGCGCGGTTTGCCGATCCTGGCCTACCATAAAATCGGCGCGCCCCCGCGGGGCACGACCGATCCCTTCCTTTATGTCAGCTCCAGGCGGTTCGACGCGCAACTGGCCGCTTTGCGTCGGTGTGGCTATAGCCCGGCTCCATTGACCAATGTCCTGTCGGGCGAGGGCAGGGCGGGAGAAGGCGTTGTCATCACCTTCGATGACGGCTGCTGCAGCGTGCTCGAGCAGGGGCTTGCTGCCCTGTCGCGCCACCGGTTTACCGCCATCCAGTTCCTGGTTGCGGGCTCCCTCGGCCGAACCAACGAATGGGATGCGGCCAAAGGCGACGTGCCGGAACGGTTGATGGATGAGGTCCAGGTCCGCGAATGGCTGGCTGCCGGGCATGAGATCGGGTCCCATTCCGCCACCCACCGCAACCTGCGGCATTTGAGCCCCGCCCAGGCGCGGGAGGAGATCTCCGGGAGCAAGAAAGCACTGGAAGACCGGTTTGGGCGCGAAGTGCGGCATTTCTCCTATCCGTATGGATCCTTCAACCCGGCTGTGCGTGACCTGGTTGTGGACGCCGGCTACCGGACCGCCTGCACCATGCGCTTCGGCGTCAACCCGCCGGGTACGCCTCCCTTTGAATTGCGGCGGATCATCCCGCTGTCGAGCCCGGAAACGCTGGCCAAGGTGTGGCATCGCCTGGGGCGGAAACTGCGTGCGGAGCGTGGGAGCGTAGGAGCGTAGGAGCGTGGGAGCGTGGGGAGCGCCGGCATTCTGCCAGCTTTGACCATGCGAACTGAGCTCGCGCACGTATCCGCTATTCACCACAAGGCCTGAGCCGGACAAACACAGCGCGGCGGAGCCGCAACCGAAGGTGCCATTCTTAACGCCGAGACGCAGAGAAAGCGCAGAGAAACGCAGAGAAGAAGAACCCTCTGCGAACCTCTGCGCCCTCTGCGTTAAATCTTCGCAGCCTGCGATCAAATTGGGGCATAGCAGTGCGAAGATGCCCCCCACGCTCCCCAACAGGCCCCGAAAACCGAACTTGTTTACAGCCCTGCGCTGGTTTACTTCTTGGGGCATGGAAATCGCCCGAGATGCTCGGATCTATGTGGCAGGTCACCGTGGCCTGGTCGGCAGCGCTATCTGGCGGGAGCTGGAACGTCGAGGCTTCACGCATTTGATCGGCCACACCCACGCTGAAATGGACCTGCTGGATGGCGGGGCTGTGGGCCGGTTTTATGCCCGGGAGAAGCCGGAATATGTGGTGGTGGCTGCGGCTAAAGTGGGCGGCATCTATGCCAACAGCCACTACCCGGCGGAGTTCCTTTTCCAGAATCTGCAGATTCAAGGCAACCTGATCCACGGCGCGCACCTGGCCGGCGTGAAGAAGCTGCTGTTTCTGGGCAGTTCCTGCATCTATCCCCGGCTTGCGCCCCAACCGCTCAAGGAGGAATACCTGCTGACGGGGCCGCTGGAGCCGACCAACGAGTGGTATGCCCTTGCCAAGGTCGCCGGGATCAAGCTCTGCCAGGCCTGCCGCCGCCAATACGGCTCGGATTTCATCAGCGTAATGCCGACCAACCTCTATGGGCCAAACGACAATTACGACTTGCAGAACTCGCATGTTCTGCCCGCCCTGATCCGCAAGTTCCACGAGGCCAAGGCTGGCAACGCCCCTACCGTCACCTGCTGGGGCACCGGGTCCCCGTTGCGCGAGTTTCTTTACGTGGACGACCTTGCCCGGGCTTGCGTGTTCCTGCTGGAGAATTACAGCGAGGAACAGTTCATCAACATCGGCTCGGGCAACGAGGTGACGGTGCGCCAGTTGACGGAAACGGTGAGCCGGGTGGTTGGGTTCGGGGGCAGCGTCGTCTGGGACAGCACGAAGCCTGACGGGATGCCGCGCAAGTACCTGGACAGCTCGCGCCTGTTCGCACTGGGCTGGAGACCCCAGACCGACCTCGAAACCGGCATCCGCCTGGCCTACGAGGACTTCCTCCGGAAGTTCGCGCCCCGCTAGGACCGCGTGCAACAACAACTTCCAGACCTCAGGCGTAGTCTGAACAGGATGGTTTACGACCGGAGTGAGAGCGTGGAGCGTGGAGCGTGGAGCATAGAGCGTAGAAGCGTGGAGCGTCAGAGCGTCAGAGCGTGGAGCGTGGCAGCCTCCTCGAACAAGCTTCTACGCTCCCCGCATCCCGCATCACGCATCACGCATCACGTTCCGACACTCTCAGCACGAACCCCAAGCCTCCAATCGGCGGTCCCGGGAAGCTCCAGCTAATATGCCCTCCAAACGTGTGACCATCATCGGCGGCGGCATCGTGGGCCTGGCCACGGCCTGCAAGCTGTCGCGGCGCTGCCCGTCCGTCCGCGTCACCGTCCTGGAGAAGGAAGACAAGGTCTGCGCCCACCAGAGCGGCCATAACAGCGGCGTCCTGCACGCCGGGCTGTATTACAAGCCCGGCTCGCTCAAGGCGCGGTTGGCGGTGTCCGGGGTGCGGGAGCTGGTCGCCTATTGCCAGCAGCACAACGTGCCCCACGAGATCTGCGGCAAACTGGTTGTGGCCACAGACGAATCGGAAGTGCCACGCTTGCGGGATCTGCATGAGCGCGGGGCCAGGAATGGCCTGGAGGGGTTGCGCCTCCTCAACCGCGATCAGATGCGCGAGATCGAGCCGCATGTGGGGGGCGTGGCGGCGCTGCACGTGCCGCAGGAGGGGATTGTGGATTATGGCCGCGTGTGCGAGGCGATGCGGACGGAGATTGAGAGTGCCGGCGGATCGGTGCTGCTGGGAGCTGAGGTCACCACGCTCGCGCTCAGGAATGGCGAGTGGCGAATCGGGACCACCGCCGCGGAGCAGGCGGCCGATTTCGTCATCAACTGCGCCGGGCTGCACTGCGACCGGGTGAGCATGCTTGCGGGCGAGAAACGGGAGGTGCGCATCGTGCCGTTTCGCGGTGAATACTACAAGATCAGGCCGGAAAGCCAGCACCTGGTCCGCAACCTGATCTACCCTGTGCCCGACCCGCAGTTTCCCTTCCTGGGCGTCCACTTCACCCGCCTGATTCACGGGGGCATCGAGGCCGGCCCCAATGCCGTGCTGGCTTTCGCCCGCGAGGGCTACCGCAAGACGGATGTGAAGGTGGGCGATCTCTGGGACGCGTTGACCTTTTCCGGGTTGTGGCGGTTCCTGGCCAAGCACAAGCGCATGAGCTGGGAAGAATTGCGGCGATCATTCAGCAAGCAGCTCTTCTGTGCCTCCCTGCAGAGGCTCGTGCCCGAGGTCCGACCCGAAGACCTGTCCCCGGGCGGCGCGGGGGTGCGCGCCCAGGCCATGTCGCCGGACGGCAGCCTGGTGCAGGACTTCTGCCTGTTGCGGCGTCCGCAGGCGCTGCACGTCCTCAACGCCCCCAGCCCGGCCGCCACTGCCTCACTGGCAATCGGCGAGGAAATTGCGAATCTGGTTGCCAGCGAATTCTGACTTCATTTACCTATAGGCTCTTTACACGATGAAAATACTCATTACCGGCGGTGCCGGCTATCTTGGATCTGTGCTAACCCCGTCGCTCCTGGCGCTGGGACACGAAGTGACCGTGGTTGACAACCTGCTGTTCCGGCAGAGTAGCCTGGCCGACTGCTGCCATCACGAGGGGTTCCAGGTGGTGCGGGGCGATTGCCGGGACGAAGCCCTGATGAAGAAGCTGGTTGCCAAAGCCGATGTCATCATCCCACTCGCGGCGCTGGTCGGGGCGCCGCTTTGTGACCGCGACCCCATGGCAGCCCGGACCACCAATTTCGAGGCCGTGGACATGCTCTGCCGCATCGTCTCGACGTCCCAGCGCATCCTGATGCCGGTCACCAACAGCGGCTACGGCATCGGCGAGAAGGGGATCCACTGCACGGAGGAAACGCCGCTCCGCCCCATCTCCCTCTACGGCGTGACCAAGGTGAAAGCCGAGGAAGCTATCCTGCAGCGCGAGAACAGCATCAGCTTCCGGCTGGCGACGGTGTTCGGCGTCTCACCGCGGATGCGCATCGACCTGCTGGTCAATGATTTCGTCTATCGCGCCATCAACGACCGGGCGGTGGTCATCTTTGAAGGGCATTTCAAGCGCAACTACATCCACATCCGCGACGTGGCGCGGGTCTTCATCCACGGCCTGGATCAGTTTGAAACGATGAAGGGCCGGCCGTACAACGTCGGCCTCGACGATGCCAACCTGTCGAAGCTGGAGCTTTGCGCCGTGATCAAGAAGCATCTGCCGAAGTTCGTTTACCTGGAAGCGCCCATCGGCGAAGACCCGGACAAACGGGACTATATTGTCTCCAATGCCCGCGTTGCGGCCACCGGCTACAAGCCGGAATGGAATCTGGACCGGGGCATACAGGAACTGATCAAGGGGTTCACCATTCTGAAGAACACCCTGTATTCCAACGTCTGAGCCGGCGCATGAGCTTGGAGCTGAGCCAGGTCGAGGCGGTGGTGCTGGCGGGCGGCTTCGGAACTCGAATCGCGCACCTGCTCGAGGGCGTGCCCAAGCCGATGGTGCCGGTGGGGGGACGACCATTTCTTGAATGGGTCGTGCGCTACCTGGCCCGCCAGGGCATTCCGAAGGTGATCCTGTCCACGGGGCACCTGTCGGAGGTGATCGAAGCCCATTTTCTACCCCAGCCCGTTGCCGGGGTTCTTACGCGCTGCATTGCCGAAACCCGCCCGCTGGGAACCGGCGGAGGTTTCCTGAACGCCGCCCGCCTGTCGGGGGACTCCCCGGCGGCCTGGCTGGTCTTGAATGGCGATTCGCTGGTCTTTGCCGACCTTGCGCAGGCGGCGGCCGGGTTGCGCGATCCGGCGGTCGCGGGGGTCGTCGTGGGCTGCACGGGTCCGGATGCGTCCCGCTACGGCACGCTGACAATCGGTCCTGATGGCGAGCTGTGCGGGTTCGCCGAGAAGCGTCCCGGCCGGGGAGTGATTAACGCCGGCATCTATTTGCTGCGCGACTCCCTCGTCCGTGAGCTGGCCGGCACGCCGCCATTGAGCTTCGAGAAGGATCTCTTCCCGCAGTGGATCGAACGCGGCATGCGGCTCAAGGTGTGCCCCGTCGTTGCGCCCTTCCTGGACATCGGCACGCCCGATTCCTTGCGCGAGGCTGAGTCTTTTGTGCTGGGCAACCGCGCCCAGTTCAGTGATTGATCCCGATATGAAGCACGAGCAACAAGGCGAACGGACTAGTGTTTTCACCACGCCCTGGTTCCAGATCTTCGCCGAGCAG